>CAYLSH010000011.1:0-43518 GCA_964386235.1 uncultured Lachnospiraceae bacterium
TAGCTTCCTGACCGCAGGCTGTCAAGCCCGTCATACAGGTGATCATACCTAATACCAGTAAGAATTTTTTCATATTAAGTATCATCCTTTCTTATACGGTACCGTGTTTTTTAGCTGGACGGTCTTCGCATTTTGTGTATAACATCTCGAATGCGCCGATAACATATTTTCTTGTGTCAGCAGCATCAATGATTGTATCAACATAACCTCTTCTTGCTGCGCTCACTACATTGTTCTGAAGTGCATCATATTCTTTTGCACATGCATCAATGGCATCAGAACCCTGTCCGTCACAGATGATCTTAGCTGCTAATTTGGAATCCATCATACCAACGGAAGCATCTTTCCATGCAAATGTCATATCCGCACCGATTGCCTTGGAGTTCATAGCCACATAAGCGCTGCCGAATGCTTTGCCGATGATTACATTTACCTTAGGTACGGTTGCGTTTGCAAATGCATATGTTAATTTTGCAACGGCTTTTGCCATTTTCTTTTCACCGCATTTGCAAGCCTTGAATCCTGCCACATTGGTTAAAGTAAGAACAGGAATCTCAAATGCATCACAGAAAGTAACAAAGTCTGCTGCCTTCTCGCATCCTCTTGCCGTTAATACGGCATCAAATTTCTCAGCCACTTTGCCTTCTTCATCATAAACTTCGCTGCGGTTAGCCACAACACCAACGGTAGCACCGTTTAATTTGATAAAGCCGGTTACCATGTCTTTTGCATAAGCCGCTTTGGTTTCAAAGAAGATGCCATCATCAGAGATCTGGGATGCTGCGATGGAGGTATCTCCTGCACAGTTAGCCAGTTCTGCACATACTCTGTTCAGATCGTCCGTACATTCTGTGAAGGAATCATCCATATCACAGTTAGAAGGAATCATGGAAACCAGTTCACGGATCTGATTCAATACAGATGTTTCATCTCCGACATAGTCAACAAGACCTGTTTCTTCGCTCTGGAATGCTGCGGATGAAGTATCGCATCTGCTGATCTCATTACCGTCGATCGCATTCGGAGCATTTACAAATAATTTGCCCTTGCCCTCTTCCATGAAAGTAAAGTCTGCAAGTCCCGGGATAACAGCGAGTCCGCCGCCACAGGAACCAAAGATTGCAGTGATCTGCGGGATCACACCGGATGCCATGGACTGTTTGAAATAGATCTCACCGAATCCGTTTAATGCGTCCGTTGCTTCCTGAAGTCTAAGTCCGGCAGAATCGATAAGACCGATCACAGGTGCACCTGTTTTCATTGCCAGATCATAGAGGTTTGCAATTTTCTTTGCATGCATTTCACCAATGCTTCCGCCTAATACGGATGCATCCTGGCTGTATACATACACAAGATTGCCATTAATCACTCCGTAGCCGGTTACAACACCGTCTGAAGGAGTTTCTGTTTGTTTCAGGTTAAAATCAGTAGCTCTTGCAGTAATCTGCGCGCCGATTTCAACGAAACTGTTCTCGTCGAGTAAAGCTCCAATTCTTTGACTCGCTTGTGTAGTAGTACTCATTTTAAAGCCCTCCATCTTTATATTAATTCAAAAAAAGAAACTTATTCTGCGAAAAAAAGTATGGAATTTTTCTCTTTTTCGCACTTGATAAAGTATAGCATAAAAAACGGCAAAGAAAAAGCAAATTCTTGTAAAATCTTCATTATTTCACAAGAATTTGCTTAATTATGCCAAAATGTGAGCCAAGCCCTAAATATTTGCTGCCACAATCTGGTTTCTTCCATTCATTTTCCCCTGATACAAAAGATCATCCGCCTGCTTAATGCTAACCGTAGTCTCCTGGTTTTTCGTACCCTCTACAATGCCAAATGTCATGGTAATCGAGAGACTTTCCTCATTGTATTGCAGATGATAATCACAAATATCCCTGCGCAGATTCTCCAGATAATGCTTTGCATCTTCTAAGGATGCATTTTCATATATGATCAGGACCTCTTCTCCGCCCCATCTGACTGCAAAACCCCTTCCTTTCATATTCCGGATAATAACAGCCGAGATTTCTTTGAGTACCCGGTCACCACAGTCGTGTCCGTAGGTATCGTTAAACTTTTTAAACAGATCAATATCTCCAAGTGCCACACAATAACTCTTGTCATACTTAATCGCGTCTTCCTGCACCTGCCTTAACCGGATCTCCCCGATACGGCGGCTGTATAAGCGGGTCAGCATATCTTTTTCAACCATCTCACACAAAAACGACTGCACATGAATGATGAATCTTCCCATTTCTCCCAGTTCATCATCCCTTTGTATGATATGGTCATCGAGTTGTACTTTCAGATTACCCTGTGCAATTTCTCTTAAAAATACCTTCATTTGTGCAATATCAGATACGATATCTCTTGTGAATCCCACGCAGATTATACCGGAACAGACACCTGTAAAGATAAGGAGAAAGAGCAGCGGGAAAAGTGCATTTAAAATCTGTGCATTCACCACATTGGCCGGTTTCCCCGCAAACACCATGCCAATGCAGGTTCCGTCCCCATTGTAAAGGGGCATGTAGTAGGCAAAATACGGTGTTTCTCCTACCAATACCTTATTGTAAAATCCATCCTTTTCCTTCTTTAAAACATCCTCTGCCACCTGACTGCTTACTTTTGTTCCCACAAAAGACGTTCCATCCTTTGTTTTAAGCGTTGTCAGTACACGGACATCCCCGTAAAAGAAGGTAACATCCACTTCTGTATCTCTTTTGATTTCCCGTAAAACAGAATCATTATCCGTCAGTCTGAAATCTCCCTTATATACTGTATATTCTCCATCCCGGTTATCCAGATAGTAATCCCCTTTATACAGATGATCCATCATACGCTGTGTCACCACCGCAACATTGCGCAATCCGCTCTGCACTTCTTTTTGCATCGTAAATTGAAATGAAAAATACGTAATCAGAAGCACGGCTGTTCCTGATAAAAATAACGGTCCCATTGCAATTTTCAGAAGTTTCTTATTCAATTTCCCTTTTGTTTTCCCCATTTGCAACCTCTTTAATCTTTCTGTTCCGTCACGTCAACATTTGATTAAAATGAAACACCCAAACCATCGAGTGTAAACTGGCCGTCCTCATCCATCGAAAGCAAACTTCCCCTTAGATCTTCCTCACTTAATGTATCGACACCATCCCCGTTATCAAATGCCTCTTTTTCTTGATCCGTTTCTTCCACCTGTCCGGAAGAAACACTTTCTGCATCCTTGCTCTGACGAATACAGAAACTGGCCGTATACTCCATGTTTTTTAATTTGTCTTTGATATCCCGGATGCCTGCCGTAAGAGAAATATCAGGCGGAAGAATAATGGTTACAATCGACTGGTCATCCGCAACGGCAACGCCCATTTTTTTCAGGCGCATAATTGCTTCACCCTTTGAAATCATATATTCTTCCCCCTTCCAATTCTGTCATTTGTGCTCTATTTGCACCATTATACTACTTATTTTCTTATAAATAAATACTCTTTCAGAAACTTTCTCATAAAAATCGTCTTTATCTGTTATCTTTATATCGGTCATTTTCCGGCAAACATTAGAAATTTACAAGACCGCATTCCGTCTGCATCATACATTTGCAACAGCCTTCACTTGTACCGCATACAGTGGAGGACTTAGGTGTATCACAGATCACTCTTCCCAGTTCTGTATTGTCGCATTTCCGGTTCTGTAATTCTTTTAACGGATTGGGCGATATTTCAAAACGATAATCCATTCCTCTTGCCGCAATCCTGCGATCGATCACCATATGACTTGCCACTTCACAGACGGAATGATTGACCGTATCCTGATAAGTAAAGAAACGGTCATTGGAAGGAAGTGTCATAAGCGGCACCACATCTTCTTCTTTCTGGGTGTTTCCCGTAGTACTTCGAATGATTTCACGCACATATTCCACATTCGGACGCAGTGCTAAGATCTGCGGGAAGTCACCGCAGGGAATTACCTGCATCCAGTCCTTATGCTCATATTTCCACAAAAGATCTTTTGCCTTATGAAGATGTGCGATTTCCAAAATAAGAAACTGTTCCCAGATATGACGCACCATGGGATCACATTCGGTCTGCATGCAGGAATAATATAAGTAACATTCCGTATACTCATGTAAAAGAAGTTCCTCCAGCCAGGTTGCATTGGTATCCTTCAGGCTCTCATACTGCGTAACATGTTCTTCTTCGATCATACCGATTTCCTGATACAGTCTGCGTCCCAAATCCGATTTTTCATAAAACGGGGCTATGTTCATATAATAATTCATCGTCTGCTGTTCCGCAGCCGTGATAATTCCCACGTTTAATTTCGTCTGTAACCGGGCATCCCCCGTAATATGACAGAAAATACTGTCCTTGGGATATCGATGTTCTGCAATCGTCGGGCGTGCCGGCATGATCTCCGTGTAACTTCCGACCAGTTTTTCCGGACAGATGCCGTATTCATAATCCAAAAGATTGGAATAGCGGTATAAATGGTCAAAATCTTCCAACAGTGCAAAATTAAGTGCATTTTTTACATTGCAGTCCGACTCCTGCTTAGCCAGTACCGCGGTCAGATCCACGGCAAGTTGTTCATACGTAATGGTATGTTCCAAAACCGATTCGTTTTTGGGTTTTAAGCAACAGATCTTCTTTTGCTGTTGTTGCTCGCTTCTTCTTACCAGTGCCAGTTCCCTGCGCAGTTCATTGTCATCGCAATGACGCGAAAAATTTCTTGAAAACCACTGTGCCTCAAATTCCGTTCCGTTCATCAGTACAATACGGCATTTGGTGTAGGGATTTACCGTTTCCTTGTTATAAGGGCATGGGTACATGGTATCCCAGTCCATAAACCATTTATCCACCGGTATGGGTTTTTCGTTAAAAGGATTAAACATGTGAAAGATTCCTCCAAATAAAGATACTAATTTAGTCTATGCAACTTATTCCTGACATTGACAAAATGATCCGGCTGATAAAAGAAATCTCTGCACCGCCATTTTCAGACACCAGTCGTAACCTATTTTTTCCACCGTGTTCTGCAAAATGATTTTTTCTTCTCCCACATGCTCTCCATTTATTTTATAGGTGATCTTTCCAATGCATTCCCCTTTCTGTACCGGGGCTTCCAACTCTTTTTTAATCTTCACATCCGTTTCTATTTTTTCGTCCTTTCGCAGAAGAATCTTCTTATGGATTCCCTCTCTTTTCCACGTTGTGTATGCTTCACTCCCCAATACATCGGTACAGCCATTTTCCACACGTATTCTTCCGCTCATGGGAATCGAATCCGATTCGTTTTCCAAAAAAACACTTTCAAATTGGGAAAATCCATACTCCATTAATTTTGCGGTATCTTTCCATTTATAGGTTTTGTTGTTTGGCCATCCACACGCAAGCAGCGCGACCGTCAGTGTCCTGTCATCCCTTTTTACCGCTCCCACATAGCAATAGCCGGCTTTTCCGGTAAATCCGGTTTTTCCGGACAGCGCGCCTTCCATACTATAAAGGAGCGCATTATGATTCCTGCAGGAAAAACTCCTCTTTGTGCTCAGATCGCAAAAAGTATAGGATGGAGTCTGCGTAATCTTTAAAAATTCTTCCCTATGTTCCGACTTTGTAATGCAATAGGACAAAATCAAAGCCAGATCTTCTGCCGTAGTCGAATGCGTGATCGCCTGTTGTGTGCCGTCTGCCTTTGTCAAAACAGCCTCTGCATCCAGTCCGTTTGGCGTAATAAAAGTCGTATTTTTACAACCAATTTCCTTCGCTTTTCGGTTCATTTTTACAGCAAACTCTTCCACCGATCCCGCCACCGTTTCTGCAATTGCCACCGCCGAATCGTTATGGGATTCCAGCATCAGAGAATACAGCAGATCCTCAAGCCGATACTGCTCTCCCGTCCGCATATTCAACTGTACATCCGGCATGCTTGCAGCATAGGACGAGACAGTAACGACATCCTCTAAATTCCCCTCCTCAAGTGCGACTAAAAGTGTCATGATCTTAGTGGTACTTGCCATGGGCAAAACTTCCTTCTCATTCTTGGCATATAAAATCCTGCCCGAATCCGCATCCATCAAAACAGCACTCTTCGAATGCAGTTCACTTTCTTTTGGTTCCCGGATTGTTTCTTCATCCACTTCTTCTTTCAAGGGAGACTGCACCGAACCGGCGTATACCTTTGGCACACGCCACCCGCACACGCCATAGAGACAATACCCCAAAAGCAGACAAAGCACATATATCCGAAACATTTTCCCGCACTTGTTTCTGTTTTTCTTCTTTTTCATATTCAAAATCATACTCCGCTCTTATCCCTGTTTCCGGCAAAAAAATCTAACAGCCCTACCGTTACCTGATATAGAATATGAAAACAAAAGCTTTTCCTATACATAAAAATGGCAGGGATTTACTCCCTGCCACTTTATAAAAACCTTTATAACCGAAATGTGTGAATTGCATTTTCCAATTGTTGCATATTATTCTGCATCTTTTCTGTTTCCATCTGAAGGCTTTCCGCTGATTCCATCTGCTTTTCGAGGAAACGGTTTACTTCGCCCGTTGCCTGCACGGTGTGTTCGGATGACTCTCCGATACCGCGGATTGCTTCTAATGTTTCATGTCTTCCGGCATTCATCCGATCGACTTCCTTCGATACGCCCTGCATGTTCACAATCAGGTTTTCCATCAAAGAATCAATCTGTTCAAAGGCATCAATGGTTTTCTTTGCACTTGCCATCTGATTGGTAGAAATATTACCGGCTTCACTTACCTTATCAATCGCATTCTGCGAATACACGGATATACCGGCAATGATTTTATCAATCTCAGCCGCCGTCTGTCCGGAACTGTCCGCCAGTTTTCGTATTTCTTCTGCTACAACTGAAAATCCTCTGCCCATCTCGCCGGCACGTGCTGCTTCTATGGAGGCATTTAAGGATAAAAGATTGGTCTGCTCCGCAATATCCTGGATATCACTGACAAACTGTGTAATCTGCTTTAACTCCTCTGCCAGTTTTTCCACATGTTCCCATACTTCCTTTGTAACACTTGCCGTCTGCTCTGACTGTTTTACCATTTCTTCAACGGTTGCTCTTCCCTCATCTATTACCTTCTGGGAACTGCCTACTTCTTCAATCGTTGTAAAAAGACTGCTGCTGACACTCTTAATCTGAACGGAAAGTTCCTCCATCTGGTTATTACAATCCGTGATTGCCACATTCTGTGTCGCAATGATGCCCTCAATTTCTTCTATCTGGGCACCTACATTTTCTGTCATGGAAGTCAGTTCCAGACCGGAATCCATTACCTTGCTGCCGGAAGCCATTACGGCATCTTTCATATCCAGCACCGTTTTAATCAATTCCCGCATTCTGACAACCGTGTTGTTCAATGCTCCGTGGAGTTTTCCAAACTCGTTATGATCGGATTTGTTTTTCTTTTCATTTGTCGTAAGGTCACCCTGGGAAACCCTGTTTAAATCATTCACACTCTTTTTAATGTTAATCGTGATATTCGCTACGATAACGGCACTTAAAAAGACGGCTACCACACATGCCACTGCCACCATGGCCATGGTAATATTCCGGATGGAATCCGAACTCTGTGTAATGGAGGACTTGGGTACCAGTGCAAGAAGTTTTCCGCCGGCTTCAAAACTATGAGCTGTGATATAAAAATACGTTTCTCCATTGTATTCTATGTAATCGGATTCTTTGGATAAATCAATTCCTTCCACATGGCTGACGGAAAAATCCGGATCCGTACACACTTCTTCGCCATCCTTTGTGATAAAGGAAACGAAACTTCCTTCTCCCAGATCCAGACGGTTCAAAAGATCCAGTACCGAGTCCCTGCCAAGGTCAACGATGACAAGACTCTGTGTGCCACCTCTGTCAATACGCATACTGCAAAAAAGAATATAATCATCCGTTCCCAGTTTTTCATCCACAAAAGGATGTGATGAGCCCCACAATGCCCGCTTATTTCCCAGCATTTTACCATCCTGGGAAGAAGCCAGTTCCTCCACAAATCCTTTTATTTTCCCATCTGTTTTTTTGGTGGTAACCACTTCCTCTGACTTGATGGGGATAATATGGATATCCTGAATCATATCCGTAAATTCTTTTTTGGCACTCAGATTCTTCTGGATGGAAGTCCTTGCCTGTTCCCTCATGGTCGGATCTTTAGCAAAATCTCCCAGTGCATATCCATACACCGTCTGATCCTGTGAAAGTTCGCTCACCATGGACGATACCGTATTCATGGCTTCATCCATGGAGGTCATTGTCATTTCCAGCGCTGTCAGAGAGGATTTTTCATAATTGGCAACCAGACCTTCCGATGCACGCATATAGGAAATGCCTCCGATTGCCACACAAAAGAGAATCGGAATCAAAAAGCCGATAATCAGCTGCATACGAATGGACATACTTACCTTCAACCTTCTTTTTGTGTTTTTTACTGCCGTTTTTTCTTTCTTTTTGCGCATTTTCTTACTCTCCCTTCACATATTTTTGATATGGTAAGCGAATATATTTATCGTCTAATAAAGTAAATTCCGGGCTCAGTTCATTGCCCGTCACGATGGAATAAGCAAGTTCGAGCATTCCTCTTGCCTGTCCGCCGGAATCGTTTAAGACAGTACCGAGAATACAACCTTCTTCCACGGCTTCTCTGGCTTCTTTGATTCCATCAATTCCAAGAATAATCGGTTCATTGCCATCAGTGCCATCAAAATAGCCCTCGGCTTTTAAAGCATCCACTGCTCCCAAAGCCATATCATCGTTATTGGAAAAAACAACCTCTATCTGTGATCCGAACTCCTGCATCCATTGCATCATTTTGGTTTTGCCCTGATCCCGGTTCCAGTTAGCGATCTCGTCTGCCAGCTTTTCCACCTCATAGCCCGCTTCCGTTACCGTATTGACGGCATACATGGTACGAACAATGGAATCCTGATGTCCGGCTTCTCCTTCTAACATTACATACTGGATCACACCGTCTCCGTTGCGGTCCACGGAATCAAAATCCTCTTTCAGGCGATCCACCAGCAATTGCCCCTCAATAATACCGGATTCAAAAGCATCCGCTCCTACATAGTACAATTGATCCCAACGCTGCAAATCTTCTTCCACCAGTTCCCTGTTAAAGAAAATGATCGGAATATTCGCACTCTTTCCACGTTCAATAATGGTGGAAGCATCCGTCCTGTCCACAAGATTGACACATACAATATCACATTCCCTGTCGATAAAATAATCCATCTGGTCATTCTGGGTCAACTGGTTTCCGCCGGCATTCTGAATATCCAGCGTAATCGTGAGCCCGTATTTTTTTTCCAGATCGGCCGCGTGCCATTTCATTTCGTTCATCAGTTCCGAGACGAAGGTGTCATATTCATTGTAGACACTGACTCCAACTTTAATGTTGGTAATCTGTTCCTGGCCGGATTCATCAGAACCGCACCCCATCAACAGACTTCCCAGCAGAAGAACAAATATGCCTCTTTTCATTAACTTTTTCATAAATAGCCCCCTATTCGATAATAGGAAATAATAATTGTTCATATGGTGTTTCGTACAAACTCTCACTGTCCACACAATAAGATTCTATCGCAATCTCATCCATGCTGGTTATACCGTTCATCTGATCAAGCAATGCCTTTACTGCCAGATACCCCATATTGAACTCATTTTGAAAAACAATTTTTTCAATTTTATTCTGATCAAGTGCTGCTACAATGGAAGGGGTATTTCCGATTCCATATTTTTTTACACCAAGCAGTGCCGGTTCGGAACGTTCTGACAATTCCAGAAGCGATTCTTTATCCAGGGCAACGGCCGCATCGGTTTTCTCTCCATTGGCAGCTGCTCTTAAGGGAATCACTTTTGCTTTTCCATTCAGTGCATCCCGTATACCCTGTTCTCTTTCTTTTGCGTTCTTACGTTCTGCCGATTTGGAATCCACGGCAATCACTAAGTCCTTACGTTTGTCAAAATCTTCTAAAATAGTTTCTCCCAGCATTCTCCCCAGTTCATAATTATCCGCCGAAACCAGGGGAATCGTGGTATCATCAAATCCGTTTTCCACCGTAATAATGGGAATATCATATGTCTTTTGCAGCCAGAAATTATATAGCTCCGTGCTATCGGACACGGCAACAATTACGCCTTCCGCACCATTTTCGATTTCTCTTTCTATCGCTGAATATTGTTCGTAAGGATCCGCATTCCCACGCAATACCACATAGTTAATATTGACCGCAAAATCATTTTCCGCCTGTTTGTATCCCTGTTCAAAAGATTCCCAGCCTCCGTTGCCTGCCGAATACAGAATAACGGATATTTCCTTCTGTGGCTGTTTTGCAGGTTCCCCGAAAACTGCCTGACAAAACATCAGTAAAATCAGTACAATAATCCCCAGGCAGACAAGCAAAGTATAGAACATGCCTTTTCTTTCTTTACTCATTGCTTTCCACCTCCTGTTTCGTCAGAAGTAAACTTCATCGGCAAATGAATGGTAATCTTGGTTCCCACATCAGGTTCACTCTTAATGAGCAATCCATATTCTTCGCCAAAATATAGTTTAATACGCTGATCCACATTGCGAAGTCCGATCCCCGAACCCCGTTTTCTCTTGTATGGTTCTCCGGCAAGTAATCGTTCCACCTGTTCCGGTGCCATGCCGATTCCATTGTCCACAACTTCTATGTAGATCTCGCCATTTTTTTCATAACCGTTTACCAGTATTTCTCCGTCCCCATCCATGGTCTCCATTCCATAATACATGGCATTTTCCAAAAGTGGCTGGATGACCAGTTTGATAACGGAACACTGTTTGATTTTTTCATCCAGAAGAAAGTTTACCTGAAATTTATTCTTGAAACGCACCTTCTGGATATTGCTGTAATTCTGTGCATGCTGAAACTCTTCTTCTATCGTGATAATATTTTTTCCCTGGCTTAAAGAAATCCGGAACAGATTGGCAAGTGCCGTTACCATGGGAATTACTTCTTCATACCGCTCACTTTCCACCATCCACACTATGGAATCCAATGTGTTATATAAAAAGTGGGGATTGATCTGTGACTGTAGAGCATCCAATTCATTTTTTCGTTTTTCTTCCTGCTCTTTCACGATATCATCCATCAGTTTCTGCATTTGTCCAACCATCGACCGTATGGTTCTTCCCAGATGACGGATTTCATCGGGTCCCCCCACATAGATCCTGTCCGGATAACGAAGTTCCAACTGCTGAACGGATTTTTCCAGTTTGTGAAGCGGACTGGTAACCGCCACGGAAACATATTGGTTAATGACAATTAACATCAGGATGCCGATCGCCAAAACCGTAACCCACACCGTATTAATTCGGTTCCAGTTCTGGTGCAGATCTTCTTTCGGAATCACCGAAACAATTTTCCATCCCGTATATCCGACTGTTTTTACAATAACGATCCTTTCCTGTCCCTGAAAAGTTTCCATATGTGTGCCGTCCTCATATTCCATGACGGCAAGATTGTTTTCTTCCTGCAAATCGGAATAGATCAGATTCTGCTGTGGGTGATAAATAATATCCCCTTCCTGATCCATTAGATACATATAGCCCATATCACCGGAATTTACTTTTGCAAAAAGGTGCTCAATCCCGCTGAAGTTCATATCCACTACCAGGATACCGCCGACTGTATTACCATCCCTTGTGATCTCCACACCACGGCTTAGGGAAATTACCCAGTAATAGCGATTATTACTGTCTACAAAGAGATTCTGCACATGGGATGAAGAAAAATGAAGGTTTTCCGGCTTTACATACGCTCGCTTAAACCAGTCCTGTTTTGTTACATCCGCATGTTCTTTTAAGGTATTGACCGGTGTTGCCGCAACCAGTTTTCCGCTGTTTTCAAAACACGCAATACTTACAAGGTTATCCTTGTTGGCTTCATATAATAAGGTCATTTCCTTATCAATACTTCCATCCGCAAAATCCGTATCTTTGATAATATTGTAATATAGCGAATCTGATATACGCATCATATTCCGCAGATAGTTGGTCAGATTCAATTCCACCTGACTGACTAACTGTGTATTGTCCTCTATCGTCTGTTGTTGGGATGTCCTTGTATAAGTGGAGTAATAAATCATACCAATTACCAATATCCCAATAACGGAAATAACCGTAAAGGAAACCGCAATCACAACACTGAGATTGTATTTCCAATGACGTATTTTATCAAAAATCATCTTATCATTCCTTATTCATCCTATATTTGGAAGGGGAAACCCCATATTGCTTTTTAAAGACATAACTGAAGTAATTTGCTTCCGTATATCCGACCTTTTCTGCTATGATGTAACTCTTATCCTCTGTGTTGTTTAAAAGTTCCACCGCATGTTCCAGTCTGACTTTGGTCAGATAGGAGACAAAACTCATTCCCATTTCCTTTTTGAAAATAACGGAAAAATAAGTAGCACTGACATTCAGATGCCGGCATAAATCTTCCACGGACAGGTCGCTTTGTGAATAGTTTTCTTCGATATAGGTTTTTGCCTTATCCGTCAACAGATTCGTGGAATTTGTTCTCATTTTTCGTAACATGCCCCATATGCAGGAGCATTTTTCCTGCAGCCATGTGGATAATTCCCCAAGTGAATGAATATTATCCAGTTCCTGGTAAGGAACCACATTTTTGCCAAACACCTCCGACATATCCACCTGATAACTGCGCATCAGTTTCATCAGTTCCGTTACCATTTCCATAAACACCAGCTGATATTGCCCGAAACTGACAATTCCGGCACTTTTCAGTTCCTGAATAAATTCATCAATGGAACGAACCAGTTCTTCTTTTTTACCAAATTTTATCTCATGAATAATGTTTTGTATGCCCAAAATCTCATGATACACCATCTCATCCGATTTTGGCTCCACGTCATTAATATATATCGTTTGTCCACGTTCCTCGCCCAGTATACGGTAATCCAACGCATTTTTTGCTTCTACATAGGACTGGTTAATCTGGGAAAAACCGCTGAACGCATGTCCGATCCCGGCGTCCACATCCATATTTAACATACGCGAACCCATTTTGCATACCTGATTCACATGGTATACAAATTCATTCATTTCATCCGCGCTCTGCATTCTCGCGATTACCGCCACATTGCCAAGGTACATAAAAATATAACTTTTGATGTTTTCATCGAGGTACTCCCTTGCCAGATTCCGTAAGGAAATCATACGCAACTGCCTCTGTTGAAAATCATCGTTATTTTTATCAAAATCTCCCTCCAAAAGAGCAACCGAATAAACAGGTAAGGAACAATCCATACCATAGGATGTTATCATCAACTGTGCCTGTTCTTCGGAAAATTTGCCTTCCAGCAAACCGCCAAGTAACTGTTCCCTCATCATGGGAAGACTGGCGTTGTAATAATCATTTAATTTCTTTAAGTTTGTTCTTTCATCCAGTTCTTTATCCAGATGATCTTTAATCTTGCGAAATACATCTTCTAAATCCTTTGCCCCGATGGGCTTTAACAGATACTCCTCCGCTTCCAGGTGAACCGCTTCTCTTGCCAGCTCAAATTCATCAAATCCCGAATACAATACAACTTTGGTATTCTTATAGTTTTCCTTTACTTTTGCGCAAAGTTCCAGACCATCCATAAAGGGCATCTTAATATCCGTAAGCACCACATCCACATGCATATGCTCCGTCAATTCCAATGCCTCTTCTCCATTACTTACAGAACCAACCAGTTCAAAGCCAAGTGCATTCCAATCCACTTTCTTTTCAATGGAAACACGGACATCTTCTTCATCATCAACCATAATCATCTTGTATAAATTCACCCGGTTTTTCTCCTTTACGTATATTCGTCATATCTAATGTTTATCATCCCTGTTGTATTCAGTCAATACGTAGTTTGGAATGTGCGCCGCTAGGCACACAATACAATAAGCTCCCCATTATAAAACGGGGAGCTTATTACTTATTTTTTCTTCACATACTTACGAATGTCAAGTGCAACTGCTACTACAATAACAAGACCCTGTGCTATGTAGTTGTAGTAAGGATTTACTCCAAGGAACTGTAATACGATCTTTAAAAGTTCGAATACAAGTACACCGATCAGGATTCCTCCTACTTTACCGATACCACCGGTTGTAGATACACCACCGATTGTACATCCTGCAATCGCTTCCAGTTCGTATCCGTTACCCATACCGGAGTTAGCACCACCTGTCTTACCTGCAAGTAAGTAACCTGCTAACGCATACATAACACCTGCAATGATGTAGATGATGATCTTACTCTTACGGGTATTTACACCGGAAACTTCTGCTGCATTTTCATTACCACCGATTGCGTACATATATTTTCCGTGAGTGGTCTTGTTGTATAAGAACCAGAAAATAAAGCCTGCAATACCTGCGATAATCAACAAGTACGGAACGCCCGGGAAATTACCCGCTGACAGGATTTTACCATTTACAAACCCAACGTATTCATTCTGGAAACCACCGATAGGCTGTGCATCCGTAAAAATCAAAGCAATACCATAAATAATGGTCTGTGTACCAAGGGTTGCAATAAACGGCGGTACATTTAAGAATGCAATAATGATACCATTCACAGCACCCATCAGAATACCGAGTGCAAGGATAATCAATAAAACAACCCACATATTGATCTCGGGCATATTCTTAAACATACGTCCCGTATAATCTGCACGCTGTAACAGAACACCTGCAAAACAAGCTGCAAGACCAACCTGACGACCTGCGGAAAGGTCGGTACCTTTTGTGATCAGACACCCGGAAACACCAAGCGCGATCAGGAAACGAATGGCTGTATTCATAGCCAGGTTATTAAAGTTACCCCAAGAGAAGAAATTGTTAACATTGAAACCTACGATCAAGCATACAACGGTCAACAGAACTACGATCGGATTGTTTTTAACGTAACTCCATCCTCTCTGAGGAATAGATTTAGCACGATTCATTATTCTTTTCCTCCTTATTCAAACTGAGTAGCCAGTTCCATAATATTTTCCTGTGTAGCATCTTTACCATCAATAAATCCGGTTACACGTCCGTCACACATAACCATGACACGGTCGGACATACCGATTAACTCTGCCATTTCACTGGAAATCATAATAATACTCTTACCCTGTTTGGCCAGATCAGCCATGATACAGTAGATTTCGTATTTTGCACCAACATCAATACCTCTTGTAGGCTCATCCAAAATCAAAACATCCGGGTTGTTGGCAAGCCAGCGTCCAATTAATACTTTCTGCTGGTTACCACCGGAGAGACTCTGGATCAAAGTCTTGCTGGATGGTGTCTTGATGTTCATCTTCTCAACATTATCCTGTACCAGCTGCTCTACCTTTTTGTCATTGATGCAGAAGCCCCAGTCAAGATACTGTTTCAGGGATGCAACGGAAATGTTATCCGCAATGGATAAAACTCCTAAAATACCTGTCTCACGACGATCCTCAGTAAGCATTGCAATACCATGATCGATCGCATCCTTTGGACGACTAATCTTTAATTCCTTGCCATTATATTTAATCTTACCGGTAGTGTGGGAACGGATACCAAACAAACCTTCCATAAGTTCGGTACGCTGTGCACCTACCAGACCACCAACCCCAAGGATCTCACCTTTACGAAGTGTAAAGTTTACATTACGGAAACTCTTTGGATTGATAGAAGTGAAATCTTCAACTTCAAATACAACATCACCGGGTACATTTTCACGTTTCGGGAACAAATTGGTAAGTTCACGGCCAACCATCTTGGTAATGATAAAGTCCGTTGTCAAATCTTTTGCTTCCCATGTGCCTATGTACTGACCATCACGCATGATGGTAACTTCATCGGAAATTCTTAAAATCTCATCCATTTTGTGGGAGATATAGACGATGGAAACGCCTTCTTTTTTCAGATCTTCCACAATTCTGAACAATGCCTCAACTTCATTGTGTGTTAAGGAAGAAGTAGGCTCATCCAAAATCAAAACCTTACAGTTTGCAGAAACCGCTTTTGCAATTTCTACTGACTGCATCTGGGAAACGCTCAGTTCGCCAAGTAACTGTTTTGGTTCAAACTCCATACGAACCTTTTTAAGCAGTTTCTCCGTATCGTCATACATTTTTTTATGATCGACAATGGGAATGAATCCCAAAGCCTTTTTCATTGGGTAACGACCCAAAAAGATATTTTCACCAACAGTACGGGCCGGAATCGGCTGAAGTTCCTGATGCACCATCGCAATACCCATGTTCAATGCTTCCATGGGGTCGTTAATCTCTACTTTATTTCCTTCAAAGTAGATCTCACCTTCGTCCATCTTATAAATACCAAACATGCATTTCATTAATGTGGACTTACCTGCACCATTTTCACCCATTAAAGCGTGAACAGTACCCGGTTTGAGGCGAAGCTGTGCATGATCTAAAGCCTTGACACCCGGAAAGGATTTACAAATCTCCCGCATTTCCAAGCGGTACTCAGACATATTAGCAGACCTCCTCTTGCTTATTAAAAGCGGACCGCTTACGCGGTCCACTTTCAGTTTCTGACTAAATTATTTAATCATTACGTAGTCAACCCAGTAGTAGTTGTCGATCGCGTTACCGTTTAAGCAATCAATTGCAACATCAACTGCTTTATGAGACTGTCCAATGTGGTCATTTAATACAGTACCTGTCATCTCACCGTTCTTAACCATTTCCTGGCATTCTTCAAGAGCATCAACACCTAATAAGTAGATATCTTCGCCAACTTTACGATTAGCAGCTTCAATAGCTGTTGCAGCACCTAATGCCATACCATCGTTGTTACAGAAGATAACTTCGATTTCGTCGCCGTACTGAGAAAGTGCAGAAGCAGCGATTTCCTGTCCTTTATCTGTAGCCCACATACCGATCTGGTCTACTAAACAGTTAACTTCCATACCAGCGTCTTTAAGAGCCTTGATAGAGAACTCTGTACGATACTGAGCATCGATGTTTTCAGGATCACCTTCGATCATAACATAAGAAACAACACCATCTCCGTTGATATCACCCTTGTCATCTAAGCCAAGAACGATTTCACCCTGGAAAGTACCGGACTGACGAGCATCAGCACCAACGTAGCAAACGTTTGCATTGTTAAGGATACCTTCGTAAGATTCGTCAATTGTGTTACCGTCTGCATCGTATGCAAGAGGCTCACGGTTGATCAGAACCAAAGGAATGTTAGCAGCTGCAATCTTGTCAATTAATACATCTGCTGAAGATGTCTGAACAAGATTCAGAATGATAACGTCCATACCCTGTGTGATGAATGTTTCAATCTGGTTTGTCTGTGTAGCCATATCGTTCTTACCATCTACCATGGAAATTTCATACTTTACAGTGTCTGTTTCCAAAGATGCGAAGTAAGCTTCGATCTCGTTACGATACAGTGTCATGAAGTTATCGTTGAAGTCGTAGATTGCAACACCTACCTGGTAGGTTTTTGCTTCACCTGCGTCTGCTTCAGCGTCTGCTTCAGGAGCATCTGCTTCTTCAACTGCTGCATCATTTGCTGCAGGAGCTGCTGTGTCGCTGCTTGAGTTGCTTGAGCCACATCCAACGGTGCATGCAGCAACCATTGTCAGACATAACAACATGCTAAGTAATTTCTTCTTCATTGTTAAATTTCCTCCTTTTTTTGGGGCATCGCCCTGTTGATGAAATGAGTTTAACAAATGTTTTAGTAAAATTACATACAAATTCCTAAATAAAAAATATAAATTTATTCACATTGTCAACAATATTATTATTTGCCCTTGGATATCTGATCAATCTGCTTAAGTTCTTCCTCTGAAAAGCTTGTATTTTTCAACGCACCGATATTATCCAGGATCTGGGAAGTCTTGGAGGCACCGATCAGTACGCTTGTGACAATACCGTCACGTAAGATCCAGCTTAGTGCCATTTCAGCCAATGTCTGTCCTCTCTTCTGCGCAATCTCATTTAACTGTCTGATCTGTGATAAACGTTCTTCGGTAATGGAAGAAGCCTGCAAAAAGCGTCCGTCCGTATTGACTCTGCTGTCTTTTGGAATCCCGTTTAAATACCGGTCACTTAACATTCCCTGGGCAAGAGGGCTGAAGGCAATAATTCCTTTTTTCAGTTCTGCTGCCGTTTCTTTCAGTCCGTTTTCTTCAATTGTTCTGTCGAAAATAGAATAACGGTTCTGATTGATTACGAAAGGACAATGCAATTCCTCTAAGATTGCTGCGGCTTTTTTCAAAGTCTCGCCATTGTAATTGGAAAGTCCTACATATAATGCCTTTCCGCTGCTAACGGCCTGAGCCAGTGCCCCCATCGTTTCTTCTAACGGCGTGTTGGGATCCATTCTGTGATGATAGAAAATATCCACATACTCAAGTCCCATACGCTGTAAACTCTGGTCAAGACTTGCAAGAAGATACTTTCTGCTTCCCCAGTCACCGTAAGGGCCGTCCCACATTAAATAACCGGCTTTTGTACTGATAATCAATTCATCCCGGTAAGGCATAAAATCTTCTTTTAAAATGCGTCCCAAATTTTTTTCGGCACTTCCCGGTTCCGGGCCATAGTTATTTGCCAGATCGAAATGGGTGATACCGTTGTCAAAAGCGGTGTAGCATAACTGCTTCATATTATCATAGGAAGCAGTGTCCCCAAAATTGTGCCAGAATCCCAAGGATACTGCCGGAAGTTTTAATCCGCTTGCTCCACTGGGATAATACTTCATTGATTCGTAACGTTCTTTTGCTGCCTGATACATAATTTACCTCCGTTTTATAGTTTTATTTTAATTATCAGTTACCAATGTCAGTTCGTCCGTTTAATCGTCGCGCAGGAATCGCGCTCTACTAATTTACACGGCATTTTTACCTTGATGGGCGTTACATGAATCATATTAGACGCCGCAAAAAGGAAATTCACACCATATTGACCCATATCATAAGCAGGTGCATGCATCGTAGTCAATGCCGGCGTAATATAATTGCAAAATTCCACATCATCAAACCCTACTATGGAAATATCACCGGGAATTAATAACCCCCGCTCTTGAATTGCTTTCATGGCTCCAACCGCAATATGATCACTTGCCGCAAAGACCGCTGTCGGTTTTTTACCTTCATCCAACAACTCTTTCATCATTTCATAACCGGATTCTATGGAGTATTTCTTTTCCTTCACATAGGTAACGGAATCGAGTTTCTTCTTATTACAATACTCCACGTAGTATTTTTTACGTTCATCATAAAAAAGTTCCTTATTTCCCAGGTATTCCCGTCCCCCCAGAAACGCAATTTTCTCATGTCCCTTCTTAGTCAGATAATCCATAACATCATAAACTGCCTTTTTGAAATCAAGGGAAAAAGTGGTAACATCATAATCATCCACCGGCATATCCAGGATAATAATATTATTTGTAATCTTCATCAGAATATCGATCTCTTTTTTACTAAATTTTCCGATGCACATTAACCCGTCAACATCCTGCAACTGGTTCAGATAATCCACATCCGTTTTAAAAACCCGGACTGTCTGAATACAGTTTTTAACGCAGAAATCCTCTATTCCTTTGCGGACCATCAGATAATAATTGTCCTCGATCTCCTGTTGGGCCGAAAACCATTGTAGGATTCCCAGGGTAAAAGATGCCTTGGTCTGCTTTGCCGCCTTCCTATATCCAAGTTCACGTGCCACCTCAATTACCTTCTGTTTTGTCTCAAGGGATGCTTTGAGCGTTGCATCATTATTTAATATTCTCGATACGGTAGCCGCACTGACCTGTGCCTTATCCGCTATATCTTTTATTGTTGCCATATTTACTCCGTTTCACAGTCATAATTGTTTTTATTATAGCACACGCTTGTCTGTTTGGAATATAATTTAGTAAAAAAATAATTTTTTTACTTATTTTCTTTCCCCCTATTGATTTCTTTACCCATATGGTGTATGTTTAGTGAAAGGGTATTTATTTTACTAAATTAATCTTGGGGTTATAATAGAAGCGGAGGTTACGAGATGACAAATTCCCAGTTATTACTGAACCGAATCAGAAATCACGAGTTTGATGACATTCTTGCCGATATTTACGGCAACGAAACAGACATTATTCAGGCACAGTGTGACAGATACTGCAATGCCATTATGCAGTATACCGGACTTTTCGGAGAAGGTGACATTGACATTTACAGTGCGCCGGGCAGAACCGAGATCTGTGGCAATCACACGGATCATCAGAATGGTACCGTCCTTGCCGCTTCCATCAATTTAGATGTAATCGCCATTGTCGGGGAAAGTGACAATTCCGTAGTCGATTTTGTATCAGAGGGTTATGATCCCATACATTGTGACATTTCCGATCTGACGATCCGCGAAGAAGAAAAAGAAACCACTACGTCACTGATCAAAGGTGTTATAAAAGGATTACAGGATCGTGGCTTTAAAACAGGTGCTTTTAAAGCCTATGTAACAAGCGATGTATTAAGCGGATCCGGACTTTCCTCCTCCGCTGCATTAGAGACTATTTTAGGCACGATCCAGTCCGGTCTTTTCAATAATATGAGTATCTCACCGGTTGACATTGCCATCATCGGCCAGTATGCAGAAAATGTATACTTTGGAAAACCATGTGGCTTACTGGATCAGATTGCCTGCAGTGTGGGTGATTTTGCTTTCATTGATTTTGCCGTACCCGGCAAGCCGGTTGTAAATAAAATCAACTATGATATTCTTGCAAAAGGATATCGTTTGTGCATCGTGGATACCAAGGGATCCCATGCAAACCTTACCGATGATTATGCCTCCATCCCCAGGGAGATGAAACAGGTATCGGATTTCTTCGGTAAAGAACTTTTATACCAGGTTACATTGGATGAATTCATCAGTGCACTGCCCAAACTCTACGGTTGTGTCGATAATCGTGCCATTTTAAGGGCATATCACTTCCTGACCGATACCGAAAGGGTTAAAAAAGCCGCTTTTGCTTTAAAAGAAGACCGCTTTGATGATTTTCTATCCATCATCAAAGAGTCCGGTAATTCATCCTTTAAATATTTACAGAATGTTTATTCCAGCAAGCATCCGGATCAGCAGCCGATTCCCACGATTTTAGCAATGACAGAATACTATCTCGGGGACAATGGCGTATGCCGTATTCACGGAGGCGGTTTTGCCGGTACCATTCAGGCATTTGTAAAAGAGGATGCCGTGGATGGCTACAAAACATTCATTGATAATATCTTAGGAGAAGGATCCTGTCATGTTCTCAGAATCCGAAAACAGGGAGGCATCAAGGTTTTATGAATGTAATTGATACAAACATAAAAAAACTGGTGCAGTATGGTGTTTTTCGTGGTCTGATTCCCGAATGTGAGATTGCCTACTCAACCAACCTTTTACTTGCTATTTTTAAAAAAAATGATTATACCGATCCCGACACAGGTTCAGAAGAACCGGTTTTGGAAGATATATTAAAGGCTCTTTGTGATGAAGCCTGCTCTATGGGACTGATTGAAGACAGCATTACCTACCGTGATCTTTTTGACACCGAATTAATGAACTGCATCACTCCCAGACCTTCCCAGGTCAGAGATACTTTTTGGTCCAAATATCAAAAATCTCCTGAAACGGCAACCGAATATTACTATGATTTCAGTCAGAATACCAATTATATCCGGAGAGATCGTATTGCCAAGGATATGAAATGGGTCGTTCCTTCCCGTTACGGTGACATTGATATTACCATCAATTTATCCAAGCCGGAAAAGGATCCCAAGGCAATTGCGGCAGCCAAAAATGCTTCCGCTTCTTCCTATCCGAAGTGCTTACTTTGTATGGAAAACGAAGGATATGCAGGAACCGTTACGCATCCTGCCCGGAATAACCACAGGATCATACCGCTTACCATCTGCAATACACAATGGGGTTTCCAGTACTCTCCTTACGTGTATTACAATGAACACTGTATTGTATTTAACGGCCAGCATACACCCATGAAAATCGAAAAGAAAACGTTTGAAAAACTCTTTGATTTTATCAAACTCTTTCCGCATTACTTTTTGGGTTCCAATGCCGACCTTCCCATCGTGGGCGGTTCCATCTTAAGCCACGATCATTTTCAGGGCGGTAATTATACCTTTGCCATGGCAAAGGCGGACACCCTTTACGATTTCAAGGTGGAGCAATATCCCCATGTTGAATGTGGCATATTAAACTGGCCACTCTCCGTGATTCGTTTAAAAGGTAAGGACAGCAGGGAAGTCGTTGATCTTGCCGATCACATTTTAAAAACATGGCAGAATTATACGGATGAGGATGCTTTTATCTACGCCCATACGGACGGAGAATTGCATAATACCATCACTCCTATTGCCCGTTTCCGCAACGGACTCTACGAGTTGGATCTGGCACTGAGAAACAATATTACCACGGAGGAACATCCTCTTGGTGTATATCATCCTCACAGCAAATTGCATCATATTAAAAAAGAAAATATCGGTCTGATCGAAGTACTGGGGCTTGCCATACTTCCCGCCAGACTAAAAAATGAAATGGAGCTGCTTGCAGATTACATCATAACGGGTAAGGACATCCGTTCCAACGACGATCTGAACAAGCATGCTGACTGGGTGGACGAATTCCTTCCTGCATACGATTCCATTACTTCCGGGAATGTCATGGAGATTCTCAAAGAAGAGATCGGCAAAGTTTTCGTTCAGGTATTAGAAGATGCCGGCGTATACAAATGTACGCCCGAAGGTCTCACTAACTTTAAGCGTTTTATCAATTTTTTGTAATCCTTTTTCTCTCTAAAAGGCACTGCACACGGTTTTCGTGTACAGTGCCTTTCCCCTTTTTATATGTTCTTTTATATATTCAATGATAATTGCACTTCCTGCTCGGCCTGCTCTTTAAATTCAGCCACCTGTACAGGATTAATCTCCGGCAGATCCTCCAGCGATTTTACGCCAAAACTTCTTAAAAACTGTTCCGTCGTTCCAAACAGAAGCGGTCGTCCGGGCGCATCCAGTCGTCCCAGTTCCTTTACCAGATCATACTCGATCAGACGGTTGATCGCATGATCACAATTGACACCACGTATCTTTTCTACATCCAGACGGGTAACCGGTTGTTTATAGGCTATGATGGACAGAGTTTCCAATGCCGTATCGGACAGTACATGTTTTCTCGGTGCCCTGGCAATCTTTAACAGATCCTCATAGTACTCTGCTTTCGTACACATCTGAAAAGCATCATTTAACTCCACAATGGAAACACCCCTGTTAGATGCATCCATTTTTTCTTTCATTGCATATACAATCTTTCTCGTAGCCGAAGGCGTATCTTCCACCAGTTCTGCCAGTTTATGAAGGGAAACGGATTCTCCCATCGTAAATAATACCGCTTCAATTACGGCTTCCTGTCTTTCTCGTTCCATCTTACTTTACTTGCCTTTCTGTATAGGTGATGATGATATCGTCAAATATCTCATTCTGTTCTATCTGAATTACACCCACCTTCATCAGTTCCAGAATAACCAGAAATGTCACAATCACTTCCATCTTATTGTGTTGTTCTTCTAACAGATCCCGGAAACTGATATGTTTATTCTCCACAATATAATTCTCTATGTACGTTGTTTTTTCTTCCAGATTGATCTCATCCTTTTCAATCTTGCCAAACTGACTACGGATCGGATCGATTTTATCTTCTTTTCGTTTGACGGTCTCCTTAAAGATCTTATGCAGTTTCTGAAGGTTCATATCGCCTAAAAGGACTTCATAATCCAACGGTGCCTGATACTGTTTGATCTCATCGGGAATCGTCGGTTCCTTGTACATGCTCTTTTCGGCCGAAAACTGTCTGTCCTTTAATTCAAAGGACATATATTTATACATCTTGTATTCCAATAGTTTCTGAACCAGTTCTGCTCTCGGATCTTCCTCTTCCCCTTCTTCATTTATTTCTTTGGGAAGAAGCATCTTGCATTTGATATCCAGAAGCGTGGCTGCCATGAGTAAAAATTCACTCATCACATTCATATCTTCCGTTTCCATCTGTTTGATGTATTCCATGTACTGTTCCGTTATCATTACAATCGGAATATCATAGATATCCACTTTATTCTTATCGATCAGATGAAGCAATAAATCCAAAGGTCCCTCAAATGCTTCCAGCTTTACGGATAATGCCATTCTCTCCATATCCTTTCTCTATTTGACACAATCCTTATTGTACTAAGAATTCGCCTATTTTGCAAGAACCAAACCGGATCCTACCCCTCTCTTTTTGCGGGCTTTAAATGGATCACAACCAGTTCTGCCGGGTTAAAAATACGGATCGGAATTGTGTGCATTCCCAGCCCACGGCTTAGTACCATATGGGAATCTTTTTTTTGAAAATGACCCCCGTCATACTTTGGAAAAAGCACCAGTTTGGGTGATATCACACCTCCCAAAACAGGAAGTCGCATAATACCCCCATGTACGTGGCCGGATAACACCAGATCCGCTCCCCAGTCCGCATAGGTCTCAAAATATTCCGGATTATGCGCAAGCAGAATATGATATGCGTTTTTGTCCGCTTTCCCGATCAGACCATCCACATACTCTTTTGCCATATAGAGTTTGCGAAAACGTTTATAATAAAAGCGTTCAATGGACAATCCGCTTACCTGGATGCTGCTCACTCTCTCCTCCCGTCTGACCTCAATTTTGGCAGAAGCGTTATCCAGCACGATAATGCCCGCTTTTTCCAGACGTTTTCTATATTCGTCATATTCCGTTCCATAATCCTCGGGATAGATCTTCATACGGTATTCATGGTTACCAAGCCCGTAATAGACCGGAAAACGGTCTGCTACGCGTTCCATAAACGCAGCTGCCCGTTCATAGCCCTTCCCGGGTTTTGCCGTCAGAATATCGCCCGCTGCCATAACCACATGGGGATTGCATCTTTCCAATGCTTTCAGCAGTTTTTCATTGTTTTTGCCATACTGTTTATTATGAAGATCGGCTAACAGAGCCAGATCAATGCCATCCTTTATCTTTTCATCCGTGATCGTATACTCCCGTATCACAAAACGGTTGCCGTCCATTACCATTACCGTCACAAAAAACAAAACAATCAATATAAACGCCATTACCAAGTAAAGTAACATATTTTTCCTTTCCGGTACATGCCCTGTACGGACAGTTTTTCCCTTCCCGATTAGTGTAACATATTTAGAGCAAAAATGCTCTCCATGTCACAACAAAATAATCTCCGAATGTCGCTTTTTCTACATCTTCCGCAAAATAAACAGGTACACTTCCTATCTCTTCATCATTCAGATAATAGCCAATCTCTCCTGCCTGCATTCCTTTTATAACCGGTGCTTCCACCGTTTCCGGAAGCATAACCCGGCTTACCACTTTGGTCACATCCGCACCGGTTGTATTCAGGTAGGTAAAATGTTCTTTTTTCTCAATAGCCGCAGTTTTTTGGATGGCTCCCGTAACCGGAACGCTCTTTATGCGTAATGGAGATTCATCCCGGTACAGGCTGCACTTGGCAAAACCATACTCCAGCAAAGTCTTCGCCTCTTTAAAACGTGCCGCAGGATCCTTAGCACCCATCACAACGGCGATCAGATCCATTCCGTTATTATGCGCCGTTGCCGAAAGACAGTATTTGGCTTTGTCCGTGGAACCTGTTTTTAACCCCGTAGCATAGGGATATTGCTTTAGTAATTTGTTGGTGGAAGAAAGGGTAAATACCTCGCTTCCTTTTCTTGTCACATGCGTGATATCCTCCATCCAGATCGTGGAATACTGATAAATCTGCGGATACTTTGTGATCAGTTCTTTTGACATTATTGCCACATCCCTTGCCGAGGTATAATGTTCCTCTAAATCGGATAAGCCACTGCAGTCGCAAAAATGCGTATTCTCAAGTCCCATGGAAGCCGCCCGTTCATTCATCATTTTTACAAATTCCGCTTCGCTTCCTGCGATCTTTTCTGCCATCGCCACACAGGCATCATTGCCGCTAGCCACAGCGATGCACTTTAGCAGCGTATCCACAGTCTGTATCTCCCCTTCTTCTAAAAAAACCTGGGAACCACCCATGGATTTGGCATAGGCACTGGTCACCACTTCCTCCTCTAAGGAGATCGTTTTCTTTTCCAACTGGTCAAAAATAACAAGCAGGGTCATGATCTTGGTGATGCTGGCAGGACTCCTTCTTTCATCTGCATTTCTCTCATAGATTACCTGTCCGGTGGAAGGTTCCATCAGAACCATGGACGGAGAAAGCAAAAGATCCAATGCAGAATCTTCCTGTGCATAAACAAACGCCGGTTTTCCCAAAGAAACGACCAGTATCACGACAATAGGTATCATAACATATTTTCTGAGCACTTCAGGCATAGTATTCCTCCGAATACAAAATACTGTGCTCTAATATATGAAAAAAAAGCACCGGAAATACCGATGCTTTTTTTCATAAACCATCCCACGAAATGTGGTGGCGTTTGATACTTATCAGCGATTAGTTATATTTACGCTTTCTGGCTGCTTCAGATTTTTTCTTACGTCTTACGCTTGGCTTCTCATAATGCTCTCTCTTACGGATCTCCTGCTGGATTCCTGCCTTTGCGCAACTTCTTTTAAAACGACGTAATGCGCTATCTAAAGTCTCGTTTTCTTTAACGATTACATTTGACATGTCTTACACCTGACCTCCCTTCAGTCCCTTCCTAGTAACACTGACTGATTTGGGTTTATTTATGCATTGCATGGTATGTACTGCATCAACAATACATTCACTCAATATATGCACACTAAATATTATAACGATTTTTTCCAATTCGTCAACAGAATTTTCTTAAAAAAACGCTTGAAATTCGATTTTTAAGAATTATTTTATTGAATCTGTCCTGCTAATACATTGGATGCTTCCCGGATCGCAGCATCCATGCCCGCCGGATTCTTACCACCTGCCTGAGCCATGTTCGGACGGCCACCGCCGCCACCGCCTACAAGGGCTGCGATTCCTTTGATCAGGTTGCCTGCATGAGCCCCTTTTGCCATGGCATCATCGGTTGCCATCGCAATGAGGTTTACTTTTCCGTCACAGTCAGAAGCCAGTACAACAACACCGTCGCCCATCTTTTCTTTTAACTGGTCGCCCAGATCACGAAGTCCGTTCATGTCCACACCACTGACCTTAGTAGCAAGGAGTTTGACTCCCTTGATCTCTTCTACCTGATCCATAACATCTCCAAGGGCTTCCTTGGCTGCCTTACTCTTTAAGGATTCGTTCTCACTCTGCAGTGCTTTTACTTCTGCCATCAGATGCTCAATCTTCTCTAACAGATTCGCCGGTGTTGCCTTTAAGAGTCTGGCTGCATCTGTCACTTTTTCTTCCATCTGTGCATAATATTCAAATACCGCATTGCCTGTGATTGCCTCAATTCTTCTGACTCCGGCTGCTACACCGCTCTCAGAAAGGATCTTAAAGGTTGTGATCACTCCGGTATTCTTTACATGGGTACCACCACATAATTCCATGGAGAAATCGCCCATTTTTACAACACGTACTTTTTCGGAGTATTTCTCGCCAAACAATGCCATGGCACCGGATTTCTTCGCCTCTTCTATGCTCATCACATCCGTTACAACCGGAAGGGATGCCATGATCTGTTCATTTACAATCTCTTCTACCTTCTTCAGTTCTTCTGCCGTCATGGCTGAAAAATGGCTGAAGTCAAAGCGAAGTCTCTCGCCATCCACATAGGAACCAGCCTGCTCTACATGGGTACCGAGTACCATTCGTAATGCTTTCTGTAATAAATGGGTTGCGGAATGATTCTTACAGGTATTGCTTCGCCCGGTCTCATCCACCGTAAGAGTCGCTTTATCCCCTGTTTTGATCATGCCGGAAGTTACTACACCGATATGACCGATCTTGCCGCCCAATAATTTTACGGTATCTTTTACTTCAAAAGTACCTTCTGCGGTCGTAATGATACCCGTATCCGCACACTGTCCGCCCATGGTTGCATAGAAAGGAGTCTCGTCCACAAATACCGTACCAACCTGTCCGTCACTTAACGCTTCTACGATCTCCTCTTCCGTTGTCAGAACGGAAATCGCAGATGTATGTGTCAGTCTGTCATAACCGACGAATGTGGATGTTACACCCGGATCAATGGATTCGTATACCGTTACATCCGCACCCATGTAATTGGTCACTTTACGTGCTTTTCTTGCCTTATCCTTCTGTTCCTGCATAGCAGCCTGAAAACCTTCTTCATCAAGCGTCATGCCGCTTTCTGCAAGGATCTCCTCTGTCAGATCAAGAGGGAAACCGTAAGTATCGTATAATTTGAAGGCATCCGCACCGGAAAGAACCGTTGTCCCATTCTTTTTCATTTCTTCTTTCATATCACCTAAAATAGAAAGACCCTGGTCAATGGTTTTGTCAAATTTGGTTTCTTCCTGCGAAAGAACATTTAAGATAAATGCTTTCTTTTCTTCCAGTTCCGGATAACCGTCCTTGGATTCTGCAATTACCGTCCGGCTTAAATTGGCAAGGAAAAGATCCTTGATACCCAGTAATCTTCCGTGTCTTGCTGCACGACGGATCAATCTTCTCAGTACATATCCTCTTCCTTCATTGGAGGGCATAACACCATCCGAAATCAGGAAGGTAGAAGAACGGATATGATCCGTGATCAGACGAATGGAAACATCCTTTGCTTCGTCCGTCTGATATTCTACTCCTGCCAGTTCACAGATACGGTCGCGGATTGCTTTCATGGTATCAATGTCAAATACCGAATCCACATCCTGTACAACAACTGCCAGACGTTCTAAGCCCATACCGGTATCAATGTTTTTGTTGGCAAGTTCGGTATAATTACCCTTACCATCCCCGTCATACTGGGTAAATACATTGTTCCATACTTCCATGAAACGATCGCATTCACAACCCACTTTACAATCCGGTTTGCCGCAGCCATATTTGATGCCACGGTCATAGTAGATCTCAGAGCAGGGACCGCAGGGACCTGCACCATGCTCCCAGAAATTGTCACATTTTCCGTCTGCATCCCTGTAAAAACGGGTAATCTTTTCTGCCGGAACCCCAATCTCCTTATTCCAGATCTCAAACGCTTCATCGTCCTCAAAATAAATGGATGGATACAGTCTTTCCGGATCCATTCCTACCACTTCTGTCAAAAACTCCCAACTCCAGGCAATGGCTTCATGCTTAAAATAATCTCCAAAAGAGAAGTTACCCAGCATTTCAAAAAATGTCAGATGTCTTGCTGTCTTACCGACATTTTCAATATCGCCGGTACGAACACATTTCTGACAAGTGGTCACACGATTGCGGGGCGGAATCTCCTGCCCCGTAAAATAAGGCTTCAGTGGTGCCATTCCCGCATTGATCAAAAGCAGGCTGTTATCATTATGCGGTACCAGTGAAAAACTCTTCATAGCAAGATGATCCTTGGATTCAAAAAAATCAAGGTACATCTTTCTTAATTCATTTACTCCATATGCTTTCATGTTAATCCCCATTCCGCAGACGCTTTGCGTCGAAGGAATCGCAAACTGAATTTCAGATTCAGTTTTGCGATCATGGCTACTTTGTGGCGCCTGCGGCACAAATAGCCGTGTAAAAAATCAGCATATCAATGTGATTTTTACACCAATCTCCAACATGTTATACTTGCGTAAAACTAACGTTTTTATTATAAATTGCTTTAAAGAAATAATCAAGCATTCTCTTTCATTCGATGGTGCTTTCTCCATCCGCCTTCTGAATCCGTTTACAGATCTCGCCGCTAAGCCATCCGATTACGAATCCTGTTATGGTTCCGGACACAATCAGCACCGGAAGATAGTACCAGACAGCCCTTGTCTCCAATATAAAAAACGCCACAAGAAGTTGTCCGATATTATGAAAAACGCCGCCCGCCATGCTCACACCGCCAATCGAAAGACGATCTGTTTTTTTTAATAAAGCCATAACAGGCAGACTTAGCAGGGCGCCGCTTAGCGAATACAGAATCGCAGTCAGGTTTCCAAAGAAAAAGCCGGATAAAAAGACTCGACAGATATTTACAAGCAGTGCTTCCTTTGCTCCCACCATGTAGAGTAAAAACACAATCACACTATTGCCGGCTCCCAGTTTCATCCCCGGAATAGCCGCCGTAAACGGAATCAGACTCTCCGCATATCCCGCAATCAAAGAAAGGGCAAGCGTAAGCCCGCAGAATGCTGTTTTTTTACCGGACAATCGCATCCACTCCTTCCTCCTTCGTATTTTCACCGGAAGTAATGGTAACCACCACACGATTCGGCAGACAAATAATCGTTTCCCCTGCATGCGAAATCGGTTCGTGCTTCACACAAATCTGATCCGGGCAGTCCGCCTCCGTCATATCCGCCTTCCCGTTCCGGATAAGCAGGGTATTCCCCTCTCCGATCTGCAACTCTTTTTCCACAAAAAGAGAGCCTTTGTAATGCTCTTTACCATCCACTGTTACAGAAACCTCCGTGCCCCCTTTTTTCGTTGCCATAAAAAACAGACTCCCAATCATAGAGACAGTAAGAAAGGCCATCGCCAAAAACAGTGTATTCTTTGCTTTTCTGTATTCGTCCATGTTTTTTTCTTTTTTCATATCGTCTTGTATTATACTATATTTCTCTGTGGAATTCCATGAAAACCCATGCTAAAATAAGGGCAGAAATGAGGATATCCATGAATAAAAAGAGCGCATCCGTCTTAGTACTCCTTTTCTTAACGATCCTCCTTTGTTTTTTTTATACCCAGAAGCAAACGGATCTTTCCAAGGATACTTTGACCCTAACCGACTATAAATTAAATACCTATGTCAGCATCACGATCTATGATCCGGACAAGGAATATGTGCTAAAAGCATGTATGGACCTCTGTGACCGTTACGAACGTATTTTTTCCCGTACCGATCCGGATAGTGAATTATACCGTTTAAATCAGGGACTGCTTCCTAGTTCAGAAGATGGTTACTATACCATTTCCGAAGATCTGTTTGCCGCCATCCAAACCGGCAGACAATATGCACACCTGTCGGATAATGCCTTTTCCGTTGGTATGGAACCGCTGACCTCCCTTTGGAATTTTACGGACAAAACAGGTACCATTCCTTCTGCATCCGACATTGATAATGCACTGCCCCTTACGGACAGCCATGACATTTTGTTAAAAGAACCGGATCAGATAGCATTCCGTCCCTCTTCGGGCGCCATTTCCGATGACGCTTCCGTCAATTATGGCATGGGAATTGATCTTGGCGGTATCGCAAAAGGGTATATCGCGGACAAACTCAAAGACTATCTGCTATCCGAAGGTATCCATGATGCGCTGATATCTTTGGGTGGCAATGTGCTTTGTCTCGGGAACCGGCAGGGAAGTCATGAAAAAAACGCCTATACCATCGGAATACAAAAACCTTTTGATCCCAATGGCGATGCCTTTGCCCTGCTGACCGTACAAAACACGGTGGATACTCCTGCCCTTTCAGTAGTAACTTCGGGTACCTATCAGCGTTATTTTGAAAAAGACGGACAACTCTATCATCATATTTTAGACAGTACCACGGGCTATCCGGTTTCGAACAATCTGGCATCCGTTACCATTATTACGCCATCCTCCACGGATGCGGATGCCCTGAGCACCACCTGTTTTACACTTGGTCTGCAAAAAGGTCTGAAACTTCTAAAAGATCTTGGTTATGCGGATGGATTTTTTATCACAAACGACGGCAACTACTATTATACCGAGGGCTTCTTAGAAAAATACAGTGTACATTTTCCGTGAAATTTTTTTGAATTTCAAAGAAATTTCCTGATTATATAAATATGAGTTTCGCTTGCGAAACTCTGGCGCCGCTTTTGCGTCGCTTTTAGCGACATTCTACCTATGCAAAAGCGTGCACAAAAAAACAGAGGCGCCCAAAACGCATCTGCTTTTGTCTGTCTAAAATATAAGTGCTAATACACCGGCACTTGCAATACCCATAATAATACCTGCAAGTACAACACCTGCCATAACGGCAACCACACTCTTTTTAAAATCCATATCTAAAATACTGGCTGCTAAAGTTCCCGTCCAGGCACCCGTACCCGGAAGCGGAATCCCCACAAAGATGAACAATGCAAAATACAGTCCTCTTCCTGCCGTATTCTGTAATTTTTCTCCACCGGCTTCTCCCTTTTTCAGACAGAAGTTGAAAAACTTACCGATCACCGGTTTATCCGCTCCCCAGACAAGAACTTTTCTTGCAAAGAAAAATATAATCGGAACCGGGAGCATGTTTCCCAAAATACAGGTAATATATGCCGGCAATATCGGCAATCCCATCGCGAGTGCATACGGAACCGCGCCTCGAAGTTCAATCAACGGAACCATGGACACCAGAAACGCAATCAAAAATTTCTGAAACATTTTAATACAATCCTCTCTTTTTCATTTACTGTTATCATTTTATTCGGACTTTTTGCTCCAATGCCTTTCTCTTAATCCGAAACAGTCTTCGGTATTGTATCATACGCACTATGTGCTTTGCAACTTAAGATTTTCTTTAGATATCCTGTGTATTCTTCACAATCTTACCGACATTATCACTAAATACGACCATCGCATCCGTAATATTTTCCACCGCTTTCTGATTTGCAAGGGAACCATCATGCATCTGTGCCGCTTTTTGGTTCAGATTGCCGAAAATACCCTGGATCTGACCCATCGTCTTATTCTGGCTTTCTATATTATCATATAACACTTCGAATTTATTATTCAGGCGTTCAAAACTACCGGAAAGATCCGACATGGTTTCTTCCGACTCACTTAACGCCTCGTCACTGTTTTCTACTCTCTGGGAAGTTATCTCCACCTTGGTTAAGAGTTCTTTTACAACTTCCGATACCTTGGCAGAAAATCCGGCACTGCTCTCGGACAACGCTCTCATCTCATTTGCCACCACTTCAAAACCGCTTCCGGCATCGCCTGCGTGTGCCGCTTCCACCGAAGCATTTAATGACAGGATTGTCAGTTTGAAGGAAATATCATTGATCTGCCTTGCGATCCCCTCGATCTCCTTCATCTGTTCTTCCATGGTATGGAATGTGGAACTGGATTCGCTGATCGTTTCACTGATCATTTGTACCTGATGTTTCATGGCATCCACATTCCCCTGATTCTCACGCAATACCTCTTCAAAGGATCTTACGTCTTCATTCATCCGGTTAATCTGTACTTCCGTTTCTTTGAGTCTGTCGAAAACAAGATTGCATTCATCGGAAACTTCTCCCGATTCATCTGCAATCGCCGCGGACTCCCTGCGCAGTTCCTGCGTACTCATGTTGATCCGGGACGCGGACTTTGTGAAATCACTTTGCAGTTCATTCCCCATGGAACGAACGGAATCCAGTATTTTTTCGGATTCTTTTGCACGTGTATCATTGATCTGAATAAACGCAGCTCCCCGTTTGATTACCTGATAGAACAGGGCTGCTGCCAGTGTAAAGCAGGCAAGGCACAGAATATACTGTGATAAACTGCTCGCTTTCTGCGGATGAATCAGATACATACAGATAAGATACACATCTGCTAGAATCATCTGCATCCTTGTCAGAGCCGGTTCCAAAAACATACCCGTCATACCGATTACGGCAAGAAATAACGGAAAATCATCGCTATAATAATCCCCGCTAAAGAGGGAAATCAGAAATACCAGTGTTGGCAGAGCCACAGCTAATATATACTCTTTTTTATATAGTTCAATATTCTTTTTGGAAGAAATCCAAAAGAAGGCCGCAAACACAAGCAGACAAATGCCGATCACGATAATCGCCGGTGTGTTTTTCTTGATCACATTGATGAGAAAAAAGACCGCCGCGACCGCCACAGGGAGCCATTGCATAATCTTATAAATTTTTTCCGGTGTCATCATCTTTTTTTCTTTTGTCTGCTTATTGTCCATATCGCAACCTCCTTATTTTCTATCGTGCACTGATCTCTAACAACTTCTGTTTCAGTTCGTTTTCCATGTTCTGCATCTCAACTTCTGCTACCCGTCTCTTTTCTCTTCCGTCAGCCTGAATCTTCATCACTTCATCCAAAGTAGAAATCAGAGAAGCGTTGGTATTTTTTAAGGTTTCCATATCCACAATACCGCGCTCGGATTCTTTGGCACTCTCGACTGCTGCCATCTTAAGAGTGGTTGCATTTTTCTTGAGAAGTTCGTTTGTCATATCCGTCACTTCCCTCTGTGCCTTGCTTGCTTCCTGTGCATGTCCCACGCCAAGTGCAAGCACCATCTGGCTCTTCCAGAGAGGAATAGTATTTACCACCGTTGACTGGATCTTCTCAATCATCATGGTGTCGCTGTTTTGTACCAGACGAATCTGCGGTGCTGTCTGAATGGATACCATACGGGTCAGTTCCAGATCATGTATCTTCTTTTCAAAACGATCGCAAAGTGCTTCTAAATCCTTGGCCGCCTGCGCATCCTCCGGCAGACCGCTCACTCTTGCCTTTTCCAGCAACTCTGCCAATTCCGTTTCCCTGGTAACCTGTAATTTTTTCTTTCCTGCCATAATGTACATGGACAGTTCCTTAAAATAAGTCAGGTTCAGATCGTACATTTTGTCCAGTACCGCTACATCCTTTAGCAGTTGCACCTGATGCTGCTCCAGAGCATCGCAGATCTTTGCGATGTTGGTTTCTGCTTTTGAATACTTGATCTTGAGTGCTTCTAAATTGTTGGAAGCTTTTTTGAAGATACCGAGGAATCCTTTTTCCTCTTCATCAAAATTACGAAGTTCTGCCACAACACCCGAAAGCATGCTACCAACTTCACCTAAATCCTTTGTCTTGACATTTTCCAGTGCATCCCCTGAAAAATCAGCCATCTTCTTCTGCGTTCCCACGCCGTATTGTAAAATCGCATTGGAATTGTGAAGATCAATCTGATTGCTGAAATCCTCCACCATCTTTCTTTCTTCATCCGTTAATATGGTCTCGTCGAGCTGTTCTTTTATCGCCGTATCTTCTTTTACTTCCACCGGCATCTGCTTTTCTTCCATTACCTCTCCGAATACCAGCGTCGGCGCTTGTTCTTTTATGTCACTCATTTGTCACTTCTCCCTTTTCAAACTCTGATTTTATGTATCCATCCTGTTTTAACATCGTATTTAAAACAGAAATATCGGACTGAATATCCCACGCACGGTCTCTGAACAAATCATCCAGAAAAGATTCACAAGCCACATTGATCGTGTCCACTGTCTTTTCTATCTCTTGCTTGGTCTCTGATACATTCTTAACATCCACATCATGCTTATCCAGATCCCGGTAGGCTTCCAACAATTTCTGTGTGGTCGGAAGATAATAACTTAACATCTTCTGCATATCCAAAGCCAGTTCCGGCTCTTCTTCCACTCTTGCAAAAATACGGGTTACCAGCATTTCCAGTTTGTCCAGTTTTTCCGACATTTCTTCACCGGGAATCTCATCATTACAGTGGCGGATGATACGGATGTATTCCCTGCCTTCCCGTAAGATGTCCGCAACCTTGTCGTCTACCGCATTCTCTTTGCAGTTTTCTTTTATATTACGGAGTTCTTCTTCTTCCTTTTCTTTGGAATCCACAAGTTGTTTCTGTTCGTAATCACTCTGGGTCAGTTTATATTGCTCATACATCTGATCGCTGGCAATAAAACAGGTCTCCTTTTGATCCAGATGCGCCTGCAAAAACATACCGTTTCGCATCATGCGCTTTAAATCCTTACGCACGTAACGTTTGCTCCTGCCGACTTTCTGTGCCATATCCTCTATGGAACAGTACATCTTTTCTTTTACCATATTGACATAGCAGCGGAATCGATCCACCCTTTTGGTCTGACCTGTTCCGTAGGCACCAAGGGCACCTCCGGCAAGTGCCGTTGTGGTGGAAATTGCAAGTGATGTCGTTTCAACCGCTGTTCCAAACAGCATACTCATCACACCGCCCGTAAGGAAAAGACAGGATACTCCCATCGTTCCGAAACCAAGAACCATCCATAGAATACCGGACACACTTCCTTTTGGTATATTGTTAAAAAGTCTCGGATCCGGTCTTACATTCGGCTTACGGTAATAACGTTCGTATTCATATCTTTTTTTGCCAACCTCGCGAATCTCCCTGTTCACATCCGTGGTCGCAAAATTAATTGACTTTGTGATCTCTTTGCTCACATCCGTAGCTGCAAGATTTATCGTCTTCGTGATCTCTTTGCTCAGCTGGCTGAAATCATTGACATCGATTGCATGCTGCACCTGTTTCCTGATGTCTTCTCCCACCTGCTGCCATTCATTTTTATTCATACTTTCTCATACATCCCATATTTGTATACATCATGCAGACAGAATCTGCATTTTCACCTTATGATTATACGGGAATTTCTCCAAAAATACAATATTATTCCATCGATTCTATCCGCTTCCTTGTCGTTTCTTCAATGGCTTCTTCATGTCCTGTCAATGCCGCAAAGGGAGCAAACTGCGCCGCCCTGTCATGCATGGACATATGCACACGCTCTTTTGACTGGTGGTGGGGCAGATGAAGAATATCATCGTATCGGTGTTCATCCTTATAATATCCACTCATGCTTTGTGCCCTCCGATCTGTCCGTTTCGCTCCCTGGTCGTGGCTCCTTCTTCTAGATTCATTCCCTTCAGAAGGGCATTTTTACCGTATTTCTTTTGTATGTCCAAAATGGCATGCTGGAGTTTTTTCTCTTTTTCCAACTGTACCTTTTCTTCTTCCCTTTCTTTTTCCAGTGCCGCATAATCCGTAAACAGATCCAGTTGTTCAAAAGCAGGACGAACGGTGATCTCTCCCTCCGGCACAACTTTTTCCGCCACAACATAGATCTTGCGCACTAACAGATCCCAATTGATGATCCGGTCATACAATTCTTCCACCGCATTCATGATGATCCTCGTCGAAGAAGTCTGTTTGGACAGATTGATCGTACCATGCGCATGCTTGGGGATCCGCCTGCCGTAACGGTCTTTTACCACTTCGCCATGATATTTTTTTAAAATCTCAGGGTCGGTCAGATTGTCTATATCATACTCTATGGTCAGTACCATCTGACTCGTGACAAGTCTTTTATCCACCAGATCAAGCACCAGAAGATCCGTCATTTCTTTTACAATGAGTTTTGCCTTCTGTGCGGTATAGGCACAGGAAAGCACCTGTCCCAAACTAAGACTGTTATTCTGTGGTTTGTATGCCTTGATATCGGCAATGGTAACAGGCTCCCAGCCCCATGCATGGTCAATGAGAAGTTCCGCATTGACTCCGAACAATTTGTATAGTAATGCTTCATTATAATATTCATTTGCTCCGCCTAACGAACAACGAGCCACATCGCCCATGGTATACAAGCCGTTTTCCTGTAATTTTTTAGCATAGCCGGCTCCCACTCTCCAAAAATCCGTTAACGGCGTATGATTCCACAAATTCTTGCGATAGGAGATCTCATCCAGTTGCGCGATCCGGACACCGTCCTTATCCGCCGGCATTTTTTTGGCCATGATATCCATGGCGATCTTGCACAGATACAGATTCGTGCCAATCCCCGCTGTAGCGGTTACACCGGTTTCCTCATACACATCATGGATCATCTTAAGTGCAAGCTGATGCGCCGTCATATTGTAGGTGTGCAAATATGTCGTGGCATCGATAAACACCTCATCCACGGAATATACATGCATATCTTCCGGTGCCACATACCGTAAATAGATGTCGAAAATGCGGGTACTGTACTCCATGTAATACGCCATTCGGGGAGGGGCCACGATATAGTCCACTGCCAGTTGTGGGCAGCGATTCAGTTCTTCTGCATGAAAAGACGCACCGGTAAGTTTTCTTCCCGGCGCTTTTTCTTTTCTTTCAATATTTACTTCCCGGACTCTCTGAACCACTTCAAAAAGCCGTGCCCTTCCCGGGATCCCATAACTTTTTAGTGACGGGGACACCGCAAGACAGATGGTTTTCTCCGTCCGGCTTTCATCCGCCACCACCAGATTGGTTGTAAGGGAATCCAATCCTCTTTCTATGCATTCTACGGAGGCATAAAATGATTTTAAATCAATTGCAATATAGATTCGATCCGACACTTTCTGCCTCCTTTCCTAACATAAATACTCTTCCTATTATTCCATGCGGCCCACACCATTTTCAAAAATCCACTTACGCCTAACCTGTCCTTTGATCGTGTCTGCTGACACAAGACTCTCAATCTCGGAAACCGTTGTTTCTTCCAATTTTGTATCCACGGCTTTTAGGGAACTCATAAAATGTTCCGGACTTGTTGTTCCGATCAAGGAAAGTACATGATCGTACTTTGCCTGGGTCCATGCCAAAGCCAGTTCACTCATGCTAAGTCCCTGTTTTTGGGCAATTTTTGCAAAACTTTCCAAAATCTGCATATTATGCTTTTTATGAAAAGGTGACAGTATTCCCCTGGACATCATAGGATTGGACATGCCGCCATGTATTACTTTATCCGTTAAAACACCATGTCCCACAGCACCATAGGCTACAACCTGTATACCCAGTTGCGCTGCCGTTTGCATCAATTCTTTTTCGATTTCCCTGTTGAGTAAGGAATATTCCACTTCCACGCTGTGAACCGGGTGGACCTTATGTGCTCTTTTCAGTGTCGCAGCATCCACTTCCGATAATCCGATGTTTCGGATCAGTCCTTCTTCTTTTAGTTTAACCAGTTCGTTCATAATATCTTCCACCGGAATGGAAAGATCCTGTCTGGCAGGCTGATAGAGATCCACATAGGAAAGTCCCATCTTATCAAGGGCATCCACTAATTGCGGTCTGATATTTTCCGGTCTGACATCAAGTTTTGCTCCTGTAAGTCCAAAAGTCACTCCAAATTTAAGGGAAACAAAACACTCTTCTCTTGGTAAGTCTTTTAAGGCTTCTCCCAATACCACCTGGGATTCACCCCTTTGATAAAAATCACCCGTATTAAAAATACGGATCCCGTTTTCAAATGCTGTCCGGATCGTCTTTATGGAATCTGTTTTGTTGCCAAAATTCATTCCCATGGTTCCTAACGCAAGTTTTCCTATTCCGTTCATACTCATCCTCCATATCATCACTAGCAGGTGCCACCTTATTTTATCATTTTTTTATACACATGAACAGTGCTGTCATAATTTCCTATATGGATCCTATACGGATCCTATACGGATAAAAAATCGCCATCGATGATGATGACGATTTTTATGGTTATTTATTCAGCTATTACTTTATTTAACTGTTCGGAAAGTTCTCTGATCTGTTCTACGTTCTCCACAAGTTTTGCAGTCCCCGCAGTGTTTTCCTGTGTATCAGAGGTCACATTTCTAGCTGCATCACAGTTATTCTGTGTATTCTTGCTAATCTTCATCATACCATCTGCCAGTTCTTCACTTCGGCTCTTAATCACGCCTGCGGTATTGTCAATATCATGGATCTTCTGTGCAAGTTCTTCATTGTAGACTGTGATCTGCATGGAAGTTTCATTGGCTTTCTGAATATTTTCAGTTCCTTTTCTTGCGTAATTCTCATTTTTTTCCATGGCAACAACGGCATCTTCCGTATTCTTCACAACACCGTTTACGATGTTACCGATGCTTTCTACCGCTGTTTTTGTCTCTTCGGCAAGTTTCTGAATCTCCTCAGCCACTACCGCAAAACCCTTGCCATGTTCACCGGCTCTTGCAGCTTCGATGGAAGCATTGAGTGCTAAGATATTGGTCTGCGCTGATATACTGGTAATCGTCTGTACGATACCGATGATTTCTTTGGATTCTTCACCAAGTGTTGTGATAATCTTCTTACATTCTTCCGAACTGATCTGAATTTCTTCCATACTTGTGGTGGCATCATCCATGCGTTTCCGGTTTTCTTCTGTCTTTTTACCGATATCATCCGTTAACAATGCCGTTCTATGGTTCATTTCGTTTAAGCCGGCAAGTTCTCCCGTAATATCACGGATACTGCTTTCTGCATCTTCTACGGCACTCTGATTTTCTGTTGACCCGGTTAATAAGCTATCGGATTCTTCTTCAATTCTTTTGTTTGCCTTCAAAGAAGTATCTGCTATTTCGGATAAAACCTTTACCATAGCAAACAATTTGTCAGAAGTTTCGGCTGCTCTCTCCTGCATATTCTGCATCTTTTTAAACATTTTTTCCTGTTCTTCCGCACCCATCAGACTGGAAAGCATCTTAGCCGTTCTACTGCAAAGGGTAGTAAAAATCGCCGCCAGTGCAATAACAATCAATGCACGGGGAATCACTCCAAAAATGATTGCCCTCTTAACTGTTTCAAAGTTATCATCCGTTGTAGTCGGCAGATACTTTGCAAGAATCTGTCCGGCAGAGGAACAGATAACCGTCAGTATCGTTGCCGCAATATTTAAATGCTTTGAAAAATAAAGGCTGGCAATCGCAATCGGGAATACATAAAAGGCTACTACATGATAGGTTAATGTAGTACACATCAGCATAACAAACACAGAAGCACAAACTACATTGACATATTTTACATACCAGTTGTCATTTTTTAAGACATTGGTAAAAAGTGTTGGCAATAATAGGAAAATGCTTCCCCCAATATATGCCACATTCATAACCTTCTGATCCACAACAAAGACTTTCATTACATTAAGAATAAAAACCAATGTAAAGATCACAAAAGTAATCCGCATGACATTTGCTACCAACCTATTTGCTTGTTTTTCATTTTCCTTCAGAGTTGCATTTGGTATCATCATAAGTGTTTACCCTCTTTTCTCCACCTGTAGAGCGGTTATTTGTAGGTTCTGTACAAAGTGTAAATTTGTGCAAAAATCACTTGAAAAAATAACTTTCGCACCTACCCTTGATTATATATTGATATATGAAATCTTTCAAGTATTCTTTACCATATGATGGATTTTCCTACAAATCCATATTCCTCACCACACTCATAAAACCAACATCCAAATCGCCTTAGAAAGGATATGTGTTCCTGCGTGTCCAATCATAGCATACTGAATGCCATATTTTAGATACAGCCAGCCAAACACCAGTCCTAAACCTCCGTTATATAAAAAGCATCGAATAATTACTATCGCATCTACTGTCTGAAATGTAAGAAATGTAGCCGGCAAATGACCTGCAGCAAACAGCAATGTTGCTATTATATTTGCCATGGCAAAAACACTCACAGGTATCTTTTGTTTTGGTACGGTACGATAAAATAATTTCCATAAAACAAATGAAATCAAAGACATCACAAACAGCCGTAACATCACTTCTTCTACCACGCCACCATATAGTACTGATGCTATCAAATTGCTGTATGTAATATTTCTGCAGGCATCCGCAGCCTCCGGAATGTGTCCGCCAAATACCCGGTAATCAAGAGAAAATGCCACACCGCAAATTACACCCGCAACGCAAGCTATCATTAGTTTATGCTTCTCAAATGTAAACGGCTTTAATAGTCCTGTTTTATCGGCAAGAATATAACCAAAGAAACCACAAACTACTGCGTATAGAATCGTTTGAAAGGTAATCACGATAAGATACTGCATATATCCGCCAAGCTGTGTTAGTAATAGCTGCTGCATTTCTGCCGTATATCCTTCATAAGTGTAAATTCCCGTAAACAATCCGCCTGCTACTGCTGCCGGTAATAAAGCTGCCACAAAAAGCAATGGCTTTTTATATCTGCTTTCTATTGCATTCATATTTCACCATCCTCATTCCTTCTATATTTCTTTTAACTTGGCATATACATAGGTATCTTTCCAAATAGGTGTTTCCTTGTTCTTCTTTTACTGTCAATCAACCGGTGACGATATAAATGTAATCTGTCTCGATACACTTGTCTGTGTAACCGGCTTTGTCATATATTTTGTTGTGACTTCATTCAGTTCCGTTAGAAATTGCATAAATTCCTCATCTGTCAATGTCAGCGTACTACCTGTAAACATCAGCAAATCTTTACGTGGATCCGCATGAGTGCTTGAAAAATATCTTGCAAATGCAGCACATAAACTTAATAAGGACATCTGCACAGCCGTACCATTTTCATCATCTACCTCTAGTGCCGCCTTGTTAAACTGATACACTTTTTCTACTGTTCCACGAATCTTATTTTCCCCGGCAACAACAATAACACCATTATCATTCAACACCTTTATATGACGATATAAGCTGGCACCGGGAATATCCTGCAATGAACTTTTTATTTCTTTTACGGTTCCTTTTTCGTGTACCAGTAAATACTGAATAATTCTCTGACGAACAGGGTTCATAAAAACCTCTGAAAGTTCTGTTTTCATTGTATGTTTCTCCTTCTATTCTCATTTATGATTATATTCTCACTTTTGAGAATGTCAAGCGATATTTTACTCACCGGTAAGATGCATACATGCATCTATACTCTTTATTACCAATGGATTTCCCATGTATTGCAAAATATCGGCCTGTTTACATATCATTGTTAACTTTTCAGCCTCAGTATAGTGTTTATATTCCGTCTCCACATGATGTACCGCTTCCTTTAATCGATACAACAGTCGCTTACTATCATCAAGCACTTCTCTTAGTTTGGCTTTATCATACACTTCATCCCAGGCAGGACAAATATATTGAACAGTTGATAACTCTTTAATCACGTCAAGAGAATATAAGCTCCGCTCATAATCAACAAATATTGGTAAGTCATGCGATACAGGGATAGCATCTCCCGTAAAAATCAGATTGTTACCAAGTATAAACGACATGGAACCATGTGAATGCCCCTGTGTTGATAATGCATGTATTTCTATCCCCTCTTCAAGTAAAACCGATTCTCCGCCCCGAAGGGGAACATCTACCTTTACGGATTCCGGGAGTAATGTAAAAAAATTAGGGATCGGACGCTGACGGTACTGTTTGTCAATATCCTCAATCCAATCCTTTTCCAAACTTGGTGCATATACCTTGCAACCTGTAATTCTTTTAATTGCTGCAGCACCACCAACGTGGTCAGGGTGCGCATGCGTAAGAAAAATCCCATTTATATCTGACATATTTCTGCCGATAGATTGTAAGTATTCTTCAATTGTTTTTTCCGAGCCGGCAACACCACTATCTATCAAATAGCAGTTTTTTCCGGTAATCAAATAAATATTTACATATCTTTTTACTTCCGGCGTTACATAAAAATCTTTTCGTATCAAATACACATTATCTGTTATCTTCATATACCTTTATTCCTTTCTCATTCAATAATTATTGCTTTACTGTCAACAGTTTTTTCTCTTAAAGGAGCTATTTTTCTGTATTCTTCCGATGCAAAACATTCCTCTAACTGTTCCCTTGTATCAAATTCAATAATAATGACTCTATTC
>CAYLSH010000012.1:0-37871 GCA_964386235.1 uncultured Lachnospiraceae bacterium
TTAATTTTGCCATTATTATGACTCCTTTCTTTAGAGAATCTTCTCTACAATTATTATTAGGGTTTCATCCGGCAATGCCGGTTTTGGTTGCTTTACATCTTCTACAGATTATGCTTCTGTAGTTTCTGCTTCCGGTGCTGCTTCTGCTGCAGGTTCTTCTACTGCTTCAGCTGCCGGTGCAGGGCATCCTGCTGCGCCACCTTTTTCTGCCAACTGATTCATGCAACGAGCGAAGTTTGCAATAGGTGACTGGATGCTTCCAAGTAATTTGGAGAGAAGTTCTTCTCTGGAAGGAATGGAAGAAATAGACTTCATTCCGTTTGCATCATATAATGTACCTTCTACAACGCCGGCCTTGATCTCAAGTTTGTCAGCTGTTTTTGCGAAATTTGCAAGTACACGTGCCGGAGCTGTAGCGTCTGTTGCGGAGATTGCAACTGCGTTAGGTCCGTCAAGATAAGGTGCTAATGCTTCAAAATCAGTACCTTTGAATGCAAAATTCATCATTGTGTTCTTGTAAACCTTGTAAGTGATTCCTGCTTCACGAAGCTGCTTACGAAGTTCTGTATCCTGAGCTACTGTGAGTCCACGGTAGTCAACCAGAACTACTGACTGCGCATCCTTGATTGCTGCTGAAATCTCTTCTACGATCGGTTTCTTGATCTCGATTTTTGCCATTTTCATTACCTCCTGTTAGATTTGTAAGCCATTCCGGTAAATCATGCCGATCACCGTCCTGGTTGTGCCGATAAGGAGTGTCTTTAACAAAAAACCCTCCTGCCAAAGCAGAAGGGTAACATTCATTAGAAAATTACATATCCTTTCCTCGGTAGGCGATCACTCTTTACGCTTTACAGCACCTACTGTCTTCGGCATGGTCAAAACAACCTCAACTAATGTAGCATGCCGGGCGAGATATGTCAAGCATTATTTTTCACGATTCATTATTAATCATGATTGATTATAATCATGCAGTCCTATTATTTGCTTGTAATATATCCTGCCGGATCCATATTGATCGTCGGCGACAGGGACTGTATGTAGGCAAGAATCCGTTTCCGGTCGGCATCACCGGCTATGGTTGTTTTGCATCCCGACTGGATTGCCGGAACAAACTGCAGCGACTGCATTCCGTTTTCATTCAGCACTACTTTTAAAATGCCCGTATCCTGTGTTTTGGAATTAAACCAGAAATTTCCCATGCTATAGATGACCGGCACATTATTCACATAGGCAATCTCCTGCAAGCAGTGCGGATGATCCCCCACAATGAGGTCCACGCCGGCATCCGCAAGTTTCTTTGCCAGATCAGATTGCGCCCAGTGAAGTTCGTCCGTCATTTCCGTTCCCCAATGAATATAGGCAATCACAAAATCCGATTGTTCTTTCGCTTCCCGCACCACATCACACACCCGGTCATCATTCCAGCAACGGAACACGCCCGCGCTGTTTTCGCCTGCGCCCTTTGTGTCCGGATAGTCGCCCTGTTCAATCTGGGTTGCCGATACAAAGGCAATCTTGTAATCATTGGCTATAAAATAAACCGGTTTTACCGCCTCCACGATATTACGTCCTGCCCCCACATAAGGGATGGCTGCGCCTTCCAGGGTGTCCAATGTATCCAGAAGAGAAATCTCTCCGTAATCATAGGAATGGTTGTTCGCAAGAGAAACCAGATCCACTCCCAGATCATGAAGATACTCCACATGTTCCGGGTGCGCACGAAACGTAAAGGTTTTATTCTCCGTCGGCACTCCGCGATCCGTGTAGGTAAACTCATTATTCAGCATAAAAACATCCGCGCTCTCCATCTCTTTGAGCATAAATTCATCAAAGCAGTCGCGGATATCGCCGCCGCGTTGCGCCAGAGTGCTCATATTCGCATATCCCTGTGCAAAAGAAATATCCCCGGCAAAAGCAAGCACAGTCTCTTCTTCGGATGCGGTTTTTTTGGCATAAATACGATTTTTCCGGCAAAAGTCTTCATCCGCAAGTTCTTTTCCGTAACGGGAGGCGTCCTCCGGTTGCGTTTCTGCAGGTGTTTTCTCCGGCAGGGGATCAATCGCAATCTCCTGTACAACCGGCTGTGCCGTCTGTATCTGCGTTTCTTCCTGATCCATATGCTGCCACAGAAAAAAACCGGCAACAACAATTGTCACGATGGCAAGAAGTTCCAGTATGAGCAGAACAATCCGTCCATGTAATTTATTTTTTTCTTTTTTCTTCGATTTCCTGTCCTGTGTCTGCACCATACCCTCATCACCGTAATAAAAACCCCGATACCTTACGTATCGGGGTAATTTCACACATTCTGCCAAACAGCGTGCTGCTTAGTACTTTGCTGTAGAAACCTTAACACCGGGTCCCATTGTGCATGCAAGTGTAACACTCTTTAAGTACTGACCTTTTAATGCACTTGGTTTTGCCTTTAAGATCGCGCCCATCAATGCATCAAAGTTCTGCTGTAACTGTTCTTCTGTGAAAGAAGCCTTTCCAACCGGAACATGGATGATGTTTGCTTTGTCAAGTCTGTATTCAATCTTACCAGCCTTGATATCGTTAACAGCTTTTGTAACATCCATTGTTACCGTACCGGCCTTCGGGTTCGGCATTAAGCCTTTAGGACCTAACACTTTACCAAGACGTCCAACAACACCCATCATATCCGGAGTTGCTACAACAACGTCAAACTCAAACCATCCATCATTCTGGATCTTAGGAATCAATTCTTCACCACCAACGAAATCAGCGCCTGCTGCCTGTGCTTCGTCAGCCTTTGTTCCTTTTGCAAATACTAATACTCTAACAGTCTTACCGGTTCCGTTCGGTAATACAACGGCACCACGTACCTGCTGATCAGCGTGACGTCCGTCACAGCCTGTTCTGATATGAACTTCTACTGTTTCGTCAAATTTTGCGCTTGCTGTTTTCTTAACAACACTGATCGCATCTGCTGGCTCATAAGCAACAGAGCGGTCAATTAATTTAGCGGCTTCTGTATATTTTTTTCCGTGTTTCATCTTTACCACTCCTCCTTATTAGTCTTCTACTGTGATACCCATGCTTCTTGCGGTACCGGCGATCATACTCATAGCACTTTCAATGTTTGCAGCATTTAAATCAGGCATCTTTAATTCAGCGATCTCACGAACTTTGTCCTTAGAGATAGTAGCAACCTTTGTTTTGTTAGGTGTAGCTGAACCGGATTTGATATTACATGCTTTTTTGAGTAACATCGCAGCTGGGGGAGTCTTTGTAACAAAGCTGAAACTTCTGTCTGCGTAAACTGTAATAACAACAGGGATGATAACATCACCTTTATCTGCTGTTTTTGCGTTGAACTGTTTTGTAAATTCAACGATGTTAACACCATGCTGACCTAATGCAGGACCAACTGGTGGTGCTGGTGTTGCTTTACCAGCAGGGATCTGTAACTTGATATATCCTTCTACTTTTTTTGCCATGACAGGCACCTCCTATTTATCTATGTTGTGGTCACGGGCTAGGTAACCCTCCCACCGCTTAATGGATCGCTCCAATAAACTTCAATTTCAAAAAACGATCAATACGCATATACGCGCTTAATTGTTACCTACATTTTGCGGACTTCTTCGAATCCGATTTCGACAGGTGTTTCCCTGCCAAATAATTCTACATTGATCGTGGCTGTCTGTTTGCCATAATCAATTCTCTGAACCGCACCGACTGTATCCTTCCATGCACCGGCAACAACCACAATGGTATCACCTTCTGCAAAATCAATCGATACATTTTCAGACTTAATGCCAAGCGGCTTCATCTCCGCCTCTGTCAGCGGCACCGGCTTGCTTCCCGGTCCGACAAATCCTGTTACGCCACGGGTGTTACGAACCACATACCACGTTTCGTCATTCATTACCATATTGATCAGCACATAACTTGGGAACATCTTCTTCTGAACCGTTTTGCGGGCTCCGTTTTTCATCTCAACCACTTCCTGCATCGGAACGCGGACTTCTAAAATCTCTTCCTGAAGGTTTCTGTTCTCAATTGTTTTCTCAATATCCGCTTTGACCTTATTCTCATAACCGGAATAAGTATGCACTACATACCAATTTGCTTCTGCCATAATCAACCTCTCGCCTTACAATTATAAAGAAGATAAGAAACTTACGCCATACTGGATCACTGTATCCATTAAGGTAATCAGTATTCCAAGCACTACAGAAACGGCAACAACCACTACGGACTGTTTTAACATGGTATTGGCATCTGGCCATGAAATCTTCTTAAATTCAGTTTTTACGCCTTTGAAAAATCCATTCAGACCGGACTTTTCTGTCTTTGGGGAATCTCCCATAACGAAACTCCTTTCATAAAAAAGAAAAAAGTGCTTACCACAAAACTATTTTGTTTCTTTGTGCATTGTGTGAGTCTTGCAGAATCTGCAGTATTTCTTTGTTTCCATTCTGTCCGGATGTGCTTTTTTATCTTTTGTCGTATTGTAATTACGCTGTTTGCACTCGGTACATGCTAATGTGATTTTTGTACGCATTTTTTCACCTCCAGTCAAATTTTGCGCATAAAAAAAAGACCTAAAATCTCATCTCGTCTGTTCATACTACCATATCAGCAGACCTACGTCAACGGATTTTTTACTTTTGAACACTATTTTTTAACGCTATTTCGGGAATATAATATAGTAATTTTCCATTTTTGTCAAAAAAAAGTGAAAAAAACAGGCATATTAAGTACATTTGATACATTGAAGTGCCCTAAAAAGTGTGTTACATTTAATGTATATTACTGGGTTTATTGATTAAGGTGAAAGGAGGAGCCGGCATGAACAATGCAGTTATGAGTAATGTGTATAATCAGTTTTCCACTACATATCTGCCCAAAAAAGCCGTTGGACGCTATGACACGCACAAAAGAAGCGAACTGCGTACGCTTTGCAGTTCCATGGCAAAGGTTAACCGGGATGCTCCTGTTTATCTCCTTGACAATACTACCGATGCCCGCAAATACGTGATCCATCTGAAAGAAGATGCCAGAGATCTGCGCAATGCGATCGTTTCGACTCTGGGTGACGTGGAAGACACCGCATTCAGTCAAAAGATAGCCTACTCTTCCAATCCCAATGTAGTCAGTGCCAAATATATCGGCAGTCAGTCCTCTTTTATACCACAGAAAGAAGGAACTGCTTCCGAGGGAGACAACGTTTCCGAAGGAAACGACGTTATTTCCGTCAACGGGCAGGTTCCTACCTATGATATAGAAGTGCTTTCACTGGCTTCTCCGCAGATCAACCTCGGGATGTATGTTCCCTCCGAAGAACGCGCTTTGGAGCCGGGCAAATATTCTTTCGACATCAATATCCATGATATGGGCTATGAGTTTCAGTTTAGCATCAACGAATCCGATACCAATCTTGATATCCAGAAACGTCTGTGCCGGCTGATTAACAATTCCAAGATCGGTCTGAACGCAGAATTGCGTACGGACGGGGAGAGTTTATCCGCGTTGCGGATAGAATCCGGCAAATCCGGCATTGAGCCCGGACAAAACGAACGCATTTTTTCCATTTCGGACAATGACACGGAACACCTTTCCGGTGCGGTTGCTTACTTTGGACTCGATTACACCGTAAAAGATGCGGCAAATGCCAGTTTTATCGTAAACGGTACGCAGGCTACTGCTGCTTCCAATCATTTTATTCTTCAGAATAATTACGAGATTACCTTAAACGGCATCAGTGAAAATGAAGGACAGACCACCACGATTGGGGTAAAACCGGATGTCGAAGCTTTGCAGGAAAATATTGCCAATCTGATCGGCGGATACAATCATTTTATCCGTTCCGTATCCGAATATAAAAATTCACAGTCGGGAAGCAATTTCCTGATCAAAGAAATGAACCGGATTACCGGTTACTATCAACAGGAGATAGAAAAGCTCGGAATCCGGACGGATCAGGACGGAACCCTTCAGATTGATACCGAACAACTGCAACAGTCCGTGATTTCCTCCGATGCACCGGATACGCTTTCCTCCCTGGATGCGTTAAAATCCTTTTCGCATTCCATGCTCCGTAAAAGCAGTCAGATTTCACTCAATCCGGTATCCTATATGAATAAAACCGTTGTGGCATACAAAAATCCGGGCAATTATTTCCTAAGCCCCTATGTAACCAGTGCTTACTCCGGTATGTTTTTTAACAACTACTGCTAATCATAATGGCACCGCATCCGCAAACCCGCAGATACGATGCCATTTTTATGCAATAGGAAATTTCTTTAAAATTACCTATTGCACAAAAAACACTCCGTGAGGATGCGCACGCTAGAGTTTCGCAAGCGAAACTCTTTTTTATTGTCTGTTTTTATAGGTTTCCATAACCATCACACTTCGCGGCATGATGCGTATGGGGCCTGTAACCGGAATCAGATCCTGAATCACACTTTCTTCCTTATAGGTATCAATGGACACAAACCAGGTATGATTTTCAGGCGGCATGGGCAGTTCAATCGTCTGTTCCTCCCAATGCGCATTGATTGCAAGATAGACAAGTTCATCCCTTCCATAATGATTGCATCCTGCATACATAATCCCCACATAATGATGATTACTGTTATAATCCGTCCAAAACGGATGCAGACCATGCTGGGATATCGACGGATAATTCAGGGAACAATGTTGTGTATCTATACGGATAATCCGATGATGCTGTCTGAACCAGATCATATACTGGAAAAAATTAAACAATTCCCTGTTTTTATCCAGTAACGACCAGTCCAGCCACGAAATCACATTGTCCTGACAATATCCGTTATTATTGCCAAACTGTGTATTGCCAAATTCATCCCCTGCCAAAAACATCGGGATACCCCGGCTCAACATCAGCGTTACACAGGCATTTTTTACCAGCCTGCGACGAAGTCTGTTGATCTCCGGATCGTCCGTTTCGCCTTCCACTCCACAGTTCCAACTGTAATTATCATCGGCGCCGTCCGTATTGTTCCAGCCATTTGCTTCATTATGCTTATAGTTGTAAGTATACAGATCGTGGAGCGTAAAGCCGTCGTGACAGGTGATAAAGTTAACGGATGCCAGATGTCCGCGGCTTTCCGGATGATAAATATCCGGCGAACCCGAAATACGATTCGCAGCCACCTGCTCCTTGCCATTGTCTCCTTTTAAGAAGCTGCGGATGTCATCCCGGTATTTTCCGTTCCATTCCACCCAGCGGTTCCATGACGGGAAACTACCCACCTGATACATGCCGCCGGCATCCCAGGCTTCCGCAATCAGTTTTACTTTTCCCAGAATCGGATCATACGCCATGGACTCCAAAAGCGGCGGATTGCTCATCGGCGCACCGTCCTGATTACGTCCTAAAATAGAGGCAAGATCAAAACGGAATCCATCCACACGATAGGCAATTACCCAGTGACGCAGACAATCCATGATAAAATTACGCACCACAGGATGATTGCAGTTTAAGGTATTGCCGCAGCCGCTGAAATTGTAATAATATCCATCCGGTGTCAGGATATAAAAAACATTATTGTCGATCCCCTTAAACGAAAAGGTGGGCCCCATCTCATTGCCTTCCGCCGTATGATTAAATACAACATCCAAAAAGACCTCGATACCGTTTTCATTTAAAAGTTTGATCACTCTCTTTAATTCATTTCCCTCTTTGTTACGTTCCGGTTTCGATGTGTAAGCCGTATTGGGAGAAAAATAATTGACCGTATTGTAGCCCCAATAATCGATCAGATTATGTCCATCCACTACCCGATGATCATGCATCTCATCAAATTCAAAAATCGGCATAAACTCCACTGCATTAATACCCAGTTCCTTTAAGTACGGCAGTTTCTGCCTGACCGCATCAAAAGTACCCGGGAAATCCACGCCGGAAGATTCATGTCTCGTAAAACCGCGTATATGCATCTCGTATATGATAAGATCTTCCATCGGCGTCAGAGGCTGCTTACAGTCACCCCAGTCAAAATCATCCCTTACCACACGGGCACGGTACCCATGTTTCTTCGGATCAATCTCTTCCACACCCCATTCACGCAAACCGGCAACCGCCTTTGCATAAGGGTCCAGAAGGATCTTGGTTTTGTCAAAAATCAGTCCTTTTTTAAAATCATAAGGTCCATCCATGCGATAGGCATACTCTAAGTTTTCCACATCCAGCCCAAACACGATCATGGAATAGCAGTTTCCTATGCGGTAATGTTCCGGAAACGGAAGCACCGCAAACGGTTCTGTCTGTTTTCTGTGAAACAAAAGCAACTCGCATGCCGTTGCATTGCTCGAACTGATCGTAAAATTAATGCCTCCCGGAATCGGGGTCGCACCACTGATCTCATAAAAACCGGGTCTGACAGAATAACCACTGATCTCATCCAGCGGAACCAGATTGATATGCTGCTGTTTGGTTGACATCACATTTTCTCCGGTCTGTTTCTTTTCCATATCCGTCTTATGAACTGCTCTTGATAATAATTCATTTGCTGTCATTTTCTTATTCGCCTCTCGAATTTTACTGTTCTGCCACCATGGAAAGTGCAGCTTCGATTACCTTATCCATGTCATAATAACGGTACTGTCCCAGGCGACCTCCAAATAAGACATTCTTTTCCTGTTTGGCAAGTTCCTGATACTGTGCAAACAATCCGTCATTGCGCTCATTATTTACCGGATAATACGGCTCATCCCCCGGTTTCCAGTCCGCAGGATATTCTCTGGTAATGACCGTGTCCGGCTGCTTACCAAATTCAAAATGCTTATGTTCTATGATACGCGTATACGGAATCTTTCGTTCCGTGTAATTTACCACGGCATTGCCCTGATAATTGTCCTCGCCTTCTAAAAGTTCGTGTTCAAAACGAAGCGAACGATACTCCAGTTTTCCCAGGCGGTAATCAAAATATTCGTCAATCATACCCGTGTACAGAATCTTGCCAAAAGTATCCGCTTCTTTGCCTTTTGCCTCATTTTCCTGCAAAAATGCCTTGTATTCCACATTCAGAAGCACCGGAATGTCCTCTAACAAACGTTCCACGATCGCCGTGTAACCGCCGATCGGGATACCCTGATAACGGTCATTAAAATAATTGTTGTCATAAGTAAAACGTAGCGGCAGTCTTTTGATAATAAAAGCAGGAAGTTCTTTGCAATCCCTTCCCCACTGCTTTTCCGTATAGCCTTTTACCAGTTTCGTGTACACATCCGTTCCCACTAAAGACAGTGCCTGCTCTTCTAAGTTCTGCGGATCCGTAATATGCAGCGCTGCTTTCTGCTCCTCAATCTTAGCCTTCGCCTGCGCCGGTGTTTTGATCCCCCAGAGTTTGCTGAAAGTATTCATATTAAACGGCAGATTGTACAACTCGTCCTGATAGACTGCCACCGGTGAATTGACAAACTGATTAAAGTCCGCAAATTGGTTTACATAATCCCAGGTATCCTTATTGGACGTATGAAAAATATGTGCCCCATACCAGTGCACATTGATATCGTTCCACTTCTTCGTATATATATTACCCGCAATGTGATCCCTCTTATCGATCACCAGCGCAGTTTTTCCCTTTTTCTTCATTTCATGGGCAAATACGGCTCCAAACAGCCCCGCTCCCACGATCAGATAATCGTAATGCATAGTTGTCTCCTTTGTGGTGGTGTGTTAGATAGTGTATTTTACATATCTTCAAATGTGATTAATTTTATATTCTCATTGTTTCGTGCATATTCTATCGCATCTTCTATAAAACCTGCCTTTGAAAAAAGATAAAAATATTTTTGTGGATAGGCAAACAAATTCCCTCTCTCCACCAATTTTAAAATAACAGAAAGATCCGTTTTTTCTTTTCTCCACTTACACTCTCCCAATAAAATAGTTTTGTCATTAACCGACATGATATCAATTTCCTCCTGCCGGCGCTCTTTGGGGTTATTGCCCCACCATCGTCCTGTCTCACAGAGCACCAATGGCAGTTTATCATATATCTGCGGCAAAAATAAATACTGCTGACATATTTCTTCAAATACTCGCCCCATAAAATCATTTATTTGCGGCACTACCACATTCTCATATATCTGTTTCCCTACCCCTCTGCTAATGGAACTCACATTTGCTCTTACAAATCGGTACCAAAACAAATACATACTGTCCGATAAGCGGTATAAGGTCTTTCGACTTGTATCCGGTTCCAAAAATGGCGTTTCCCGACAAACAATTCCCAGTGAAATCAATGATGCAATCTGATTACTGCATGCGCTTGTCTCCATTCCGGTCTTTGTAGCAATTTCATTCATCCTGCTGGCTCCGGATGCAATCGCAGAAATAATGGAATGATACGTCATCGGCTCCTTTAATTCCTGCTTCATCAAATTAAGTGGTTCTTCAAACAACCGCCCTGTTTCATCAAAAAAAAGCCGGATAATATTTTCATCCATGCTAATCCCATTCTGGATACGTGATAAATATTCCGGTATTCCTCCGGTAACACCATATAGCACAGCCTGCTGCTCCTTGTCAAAGCCCGGAAGCATTTCTTTTGCTTCAAAAAAAGTAAGGGGATGTATCTTAAACTGTGCCGTTCTTCGCCCATATAATGGGCTTTTATATCCCAATACTTGTTCTTCCATAAAACTCATGGAAGAACCACATAGGATCAAAAAAAGTTTGCTATCCTTCCAACAATCATCTATATGACTTTGCAGCATGGATGAGATTGCCGGGTAAGACGCAGCCAAATAGGGATATTCATCAATCGCAATAATCATTCTTTCTCCTGATAATGCCTTCGCATCAATATATTCCAAAAAGGCTTCGTAATCTTTAAATTCCGTTGTTATCTTTCCATTATCCCCATTTGCTAAAAATACTTTGGATAATCCCTGCAAATTTTCCTTCTTTGCTCCCTCAAGAGAAATATAATAAATCCCCTTCTTTTCTCTCATAAACTCACGGATCAGTGTGGTTTTTCCCACGCGCCGCCTTCCATAGAAAACCGCAAACTCAAACTGATCACTCCGATACATATTATCCAATTTCTTTAATTCACGTTCACGACCTACAAACATACGCTCTCCATTTACTAATCGCAGGATTAGTAATTTTCAAATTAGTAATCCTGCGATTATAATACAACACTATATAAGAAATTGCAAATAATTCACCATTATTATTCCGTGCTTACACTAAAAACCCCCCTATAGGACAATTGTCTAATCCAATTCCTTTATTACATCTCCATACATTTCTTCTAAATTCTTAGTTGCTTTCCATCCCAAAAGCCGTAGTTTTTCCCCCGAAAGCCTCAGCGATGTGTCCGGTGCGTATCCCGTCTTTTGGGAATCTTCCCTCTCTATTTTTACCTTTATTTGATTTTCCGATAACTTCTCTGCCACCAATTGTGCCATATCTCTTATCCGCATCGTATTAGATTCATTAACAACATTGTAAACCTCTCCATTTGTTCCCTTCTCTAATATTGTCATGATTGCATTAACAACATCCTCAGTAGCGCAATAATTCCCCATTGACAAGCCTTTCGTTTTTAATACAATGTCCTTTTTTTCTATTGCTGCGCGCGCAAACTGCATATAGACACGATTATCTTCCATTTTTACACCGGTTCCAAAAGTCTGTGCCAATCTTGCAATTTTTACAGGAACACTATATTCCTGGGAGTATATATAACAATAGTGTTCTGCCATCCTCTTTCCCATTGGATAACAACTACGTACACTATCAAGTTTAACCTCTCCCAATTCTTGTTCTCTCCTTGTTCTACCGATATCTTCCACTTTTCCGTAGACTTCCATGGATGAAAGGTATACCATGCTCTTTATTTTTTTTAAACGAGCTAGTTCCAAAATATTGCGAGTACCCAGAATAATACTATCTACCGTTTCTACAGGATTGGATATCATGTAAGAGGATGCAGTCGGTGCAGCACAATGAATGATATAATCAATCGACTCAGATAATAGGAGATCACTTATGCGATTTTCACGCACATCTCCTTCATACAATATAACATTCGTGCAGTCAAAATCCCTATACATTTCCTGAAATTTCGCTACCGACCTAATCAAGACGATTATCCGTATATTCCGATTTGTATATTCTTCTGATTGTAGGATTTCTTTTAATATTTCACCACCAATCAGACCGGTTCCACCTGTTAGCAAATAATTTATCATTATATCTTACCACTCACCCCACCTATTTAACGAAATAAATTTCTACTATCTTATTAATCACGCCTTAAACATTTCATCCAGCAGACAACTTACCTTAATGGCACCTTGACGATTAAGATGATCCGTATCTACGAAGTCTTCATCTGTAAAAAAGTTGCTTTCGTTAAAATCCACGTAATGAACTTCCTCCGGAATACGCTCCAACATTTCCCTAATGGCATCCTTGAATCTAGGATCTACATTTTTATTATACTGCACCGTGAACGGAGTAATTACCACAACCGGAAGCACACCATGCATATGTAGCATATGAATATAGTCCTTCATAATTTCACAGTTTTCCAGAAAACTTGCTTTATAAACAATCTGCTTATTATGGCTTCCAGCTCTTTGAGTACCATAATCTTCCTTTTCTTCCGCCGATAATTCATGCCACACACGTCCCCGAAAATTAAAGAATGGAATTCTTGTCCTCAAATCCGAATAATAACTCCCCCTATCCAAAACCATTTGCATTGCCATAAGTTCGCAAACAGACTTCACTTCCTGTGGCACCTCGCCAAACTTTTTCCACGGATCAAATTCTACGGATTCCTCACCCCAATTATGTACATCACGAAATAAAGGATAATAAATAGGACGTATGATCTTTTCTCTTGTAACCGTACTTCTTGACAAATCATGATAGGCAATGTAATATCCCATAACAATAAAACATTTAGTAAAAGCATTCGCTCTACCATTTTCTAAAACATCTTTTGCGCACAAAAAATCATAGTATATATCCTGAGAATGCATGGAACAATTAACACTGTTTGCTATACATCCTGGTTCTATTCCATTAAGTGCATGGGATGAGCCTGTTATCAATGTTCCTTTTTCCGCTATATGTTTTCCTTTTAAGAGCATTGCTTTTAAAAATACCATATTGTAATTTGTCTTTAGGTATTCTTGCGCTACAATCTTCAAAGACTCTTCAATTTCTTTACTCATAATTTTATAAGCGAAATATTATCTTACATATCTGTTTTCGTACCATATTTATTCGTTATAATATTTCGACCGCAACCCTTTCTGTAAGTTGATGACCGCCTCCAAATGCACATGCCAAATATCTATACTTTAGTCCAGTCTCTTCAATAAACTCCATAAACGCCTTATATTCATCGTCCTGCCAGCCAATCTGTCCAACCAACTCATCAAAACAGATTATAGTACCACTGCCAATATTGGGTTTCAGCAAGGAAAGTACACACTTTGTCGAGCTGTACAAATCACAATCAATATTGATAAACGCACATTTTTCGCCTCTATGCTCGCTTATAAAATCAGGGAGTGTCTGATCAAACCATCCCTTAATTAGTCGAACATTATCATTGACGATTGGCATATTTCCCTCTTCGTCAAACCTCCCCTTCTGATATCCCGGTAACCAACCCTCCGGAAGTCCTTCGAAACTGTCAAATCCATATATGATATTGTCTCCAATCCGCTCAGAAAGGTAATTAATGGATCCACCTCTATACACACCAAATTCCAAAAATAAACCATTTTTATTTTTCAGTTTGCTTAACACATAATCATAATATGTATTTCGTTCCTCAAAAATCGCGTTTTTACCCGGTGCATTCTCGTCCTTGATAAATTTGTCTATTATAAACTCTGCTGCTTGCTTCTCATATACTTCCTTTAAGAACAAATTTTCATTGCGTTTCTCTATTTTGGCGAACCTGTTCCCCAACCTTTTTTCCGCATTGCTGATACGAAGTTCTAATTGGTGTAATCTGCTCTGTTGTGCAATATGCGTGACATATAACAAGCCCTTTTGCGTGAACAGATTAAACACCTTCCCAAATTCCGCCAATGTGATGGTTGCTAAAATAATCTTTTCGCAATCTACATTCATAGCATCTAACTGTTCTTTTATATTCCATTGATTTTCAACCGAACTTATGAAGATATAATCATATGTCATTTCCATCAACCTAGCAGGCGGTATAATCTCAACAGCATTACATCTTTTTCCCCATTTACTTTCGTCATTATCTATAAAAGCAATAATATCTACCTGATCCAAGTCAAAACTTTTAAATAATCCCAGCGCCATTCCTCCGGCACCCCAAATTATAATTTTCTTTTTCATCATTAGTCCTCTCTCAACTTATTCAATGTGGCATTAATCAATGTAGAAGATGTTCCCTTATAATAAGGAAAATAAATAATCTTTACTCCAACTTCCTCGAATTGTTTCTCATAATCATTCCATTTGTCCGTATTAAACCAGTCATCCCCTACAAACATAACGTCAAATTTTAATTTTTTCCACATTTCAAATTTATCCATTGACTCCTGTGGAACCACTGCGTCAACACCCTTGATATTTCTCACAATCTCCATACGTTCTTCGAATGGAATCACCGCTTTCTTATGTTTGTAAGACACTAATTCATCTGTTGTAACCCCAACAATCAATCTGTCGCACATACTCTTGGCATTTTTCAACATATTCAAATGTCCCACATGAAATAAATCAAACACCCCTGTCGTATAACCGATTACCATATCAATACCTCCACTCTTTATTAAAATACATATCAACAAATATCTGCACATTTAAAAACATCCAGATAAGCTGATTCCCTATGCCAGATTTCTGACATTGCTGAATCAAAGAATCTACCGTATCTTTCTTCAACCATGTGGCTTTTTTTAGTTCCTTTTCCGCGGTCTGTAATATGTAGGCATTCCATTGATTCAACGGAACCGGAAAACCAACTTTTTTTCTGGTAATTACTTCTTCCGGAATATAATCTCTGGCGACTTTCCGCAGAAGATATTTCGGTGTGTCATACTCCTCACTATACTCCTTAGCACTACGTGCCCTTGCCGCTTCCATCGCTGATACACTGTTCCAACGAAGTTTCATAGCATAAGGAACATTTTTATAGGAATATTCAATCAACTCATGATCCAAAAAGGGAACTCTTGCCTCTACAGATGCTAACATGGTAGTTGTATCCACTCTTTGAAGTAATCCTTTTACATGGTATTTGTGAAAGAAATAAAATATATTGTATTCATTGCTGTTTCGTTCAAATACCTGCCTTATTTTATCGTCATATACACCTCTTCGCCTTCTCGAAACGTTCAAAAACTGATCCCTTATTTTTCGTGGAACATATTCATATTTGTCAATAAAAAAATTATAAAATGGCATCATTTCTGCCCCACTCTCGTATTCGAAAGGAGCACGAAATATTCTCCCATATCCCCCCAACAATTCATCGGCTCCCTCTCCAGACAGTACCACCGTAATATCCTTTTTTAATTCTTTAGACATAATAGCCAATGGAATTTCATTCGGAACACCAAGAGGTGCATCTTTATATGAAATCACTTTTTCTAATTCATCTGCGTAATCTGCCTGCGTTATTTTTATCTTATGATGGCGTGTCTGATATTTTTCAGCCACCATGTCCGAATACTGAAATTCATTTAGTTCATCAAATCCTATCGTATATGTATTTAATTCTTTGTTTGTGTTTTGCGCCACTATTGCTGTCAAAACACTGGAATCCACTCCACCACTTAAATAAGTTCCTACCGGCACATCCGCTAATGTTCTTTTCAGAACTGCTTCTTCTAATTTTTCTTTAAATTCCCGGCATATCCTATCCTCATCATAGGTGTCATCCATATTAAATTCTGTCGGAATATCCCAATATCTTTTTACTTCACATTCCAAACGCTCATTTATCTTTATAAATGTTCCTGATTCCACCTGCTTGATATTCTTAAAAAATGTAAAAGGTTCTCTCACATAACGATACCCCAGATAATCATCAACAGACTCTTCATCTAAGACTGCTTCTACTAGTCCGCTACGAAGAATTCCTTTAATTTCAGAAGAAAAAACCATGCATTCATCATCTATATAATAATATATCGGCTTTATTCCCATCCGATCCCGACAGATATAGATACTATGTTCTTTCACGTTATAAGCCGCAAAGGCAAACATTCCATTGCATCTTTTCAGAAGTTCTTCGATTCCATATTCTTCCAAAAAAGCCAAAATCACTTCAGTATCCGATTCTGTTGTATAATGATAGACAGTTTCTTTTTTCAGTTCCTTATAATTATAAATCTCTCCATTATAAACCAACACCCATTTCTTAGAATTTGATACCATGGGCTGATTTGAACGTTCATTCAAATCTATAATACTAAGCCTGCGATGTCCCAATGCAACATGATTTTCCTCCACTATAACCATATTACCGGCATCAGGTCCCCTGTGAAAAAGGGAAGCATTCATATTCCCAATCCGTCTTTGAATATCTGTTATCTTTTTTTTCCCAACAATTCCATTAATACCACACATTTCTATTCACCCACTTAAAGTATTATATTTGTTCCATTATCAGTTCACTAATGCTCTTATAGGTTGACTGCCTTAAATGCCATGGAAAACACCCATGGCGAAACTCACTGTAGGTATAATAGAAATCCTGCTCCGTCAGATTAGATATCTCTATCGCTTCCGGACATTTTGCCATGAAATAATCATAATACCTGTCCAACCTTGCATTGATTGAACTTATCCTGTCGATATCAGAATACAAGAATTCCTTCCCATCTTTTCCATAGTATTCTGCAAGTTTCATTCTCACTAATACAATTCTCCGAGCTGGCATATATGAAGTTAACAATTCAACAAATTTATCACAACTGTTTTTCCACATTGCCTCCAGTTTTGGATCTTCTCGGTCAATTTGTTCATATTCGATTGTGGATAACACATCGGTTTCTTTCATTGCATCACTGAGAGTAAAATAATTTCCTTCGTACAGACCAATATCAAATCTCTCTTCCAAAAAATCCACCAAAAAATAATCTGTATCTTTAAATTCCACAACACTTTTATGCAGAAGTCGATTTGAAAGATCATTTGCAATACCGTTCTGACGAAATTCAACCGGATGCTTAGCGTTAAGTACATTAAGCCGTGTATTTCCCTTATTCATTAGACTAATAATACTTTGAAAGCCATAATATTCCGTTAATATCTCAGCCGGATCACTATTCATCAGTATTTTGCTGATTGTATAAAGATTGAAACTTCCAAAAGTAAAAACTTTAATATTTTTTTCTTCAACCTTATCTGAAAATACCTGTTCTAAAAAACTTTGCTGTCTCTTAGCAAAATCATCTTCATAAATATGCAGAACACTTCGAACCATACGCATATTTACCTTCACTCTTCTTAACATATACTTTTTCATTTCTTCATAGTATTCTTCAAAAAGATTGTGTTCTTTAAAAATGTCAACCAAACTATATAAACACTTTATTCTGTCATTTAAACGGTATATATGATTCACCGTGCTTCCCGCATGGTTTCTATAATAATACAAAGGCCGATTAACATAACTTATCCTGTCCGCATATACAAACAAAATTGGGATTGCTGCAACATCTTCAAAATAGTGATTCGGAAAGAAAAAACCACTTTCAATGAATAATGATGCTTTATATAGTTTTGCCCATGGATAAGAGGAAATTTCAAAAACATATCCTTTATTTTTTTCCTTTATAAGCAGATTGCCTTGAATATTTTCATCACATATACTTGCAACATCCTCCTTGTCCATCTGTGTTCTATAAAAACTAGCAATCGCAATATCTGCCTCTTTTTCTTGTAATGAATCATACATTGTCTGTAGAGTTTTCGTCTCCAACCAGTCATCCGAGTCGACAAACATAATATATTCTCCCCTGGATTCCTGTAATCCTCGGTTTCTTGCCACGCCCTGCCCTTGATTTTCTTGTGAAAAAACTTCCACTCTTGGATTTATTTTCATATATTCTTGGCATATTCCAAGCGAATTGTCTGTTGATCCATCATCAATTAAAAGTATTTCTATATTAGTATATGTTTGATCAAGTAATGACTCTATGCACTTTCTCAAATATCTTTCCGCATTGTAAACTGGTACAATAATTGAAACTAAATTCTTCTCTCTTTTATCGGTAATATATTTCATATGGCATCCCCAACTTATAATAGTAATTCCTCTCAAAATCGTATTTTTTCACAAATTCTCCGGCAATTATCTCCATCCGGATAATCGTGCACTAACTGAGTTATACAATTACGTTCCTCAAAAAACTTATCCTTATTCATGAATACCTCCTGGACAAATTGTAGCATATGATCTATATTTTTCATTTTTGTCCCTGGCATAAGTTTTAACGGATCTTGGATAGAAAATCCTAATCTGTATTCCTCCATATCATCCACCGTATACCCCAATGGACGATTTAAGAGCATGTAATCAAAACCGATAGTAGAATAATCCGTTATCATCCCATCGGCATACTTCATAACATCGTATATATTTATGCCATGTTCATCGAGTACTGTTTGAGTCAGGATAAAAAAATGCTCATTACACTTATCATTTACTTTGATATAACTCAAATCCTGCAACAGATGCGGTTTAAAAATCATGAGAATATTCATTTCTTCCAATTTGCAGAGCAGTTTTTCAAAATCCAACTCCGATTCTAACAATGGAATTCCCAGATTAAATATTTTATTCGTATCTACCCTATTGGTATTTTTTCGTTGCCGAAAAGTAGGTACCCAAAGAATGACCTTATCATACTTTTCTATTTTTAATAGTTCGCTAATCCTCTCGTTCTTTATCTTTGAAAACAAAATATCTGTTCTTGGTGAGCCACACTCTATTATTCTCTGTTCATTAATAGAATACTGTTCTCGTATGATCGAGGTACTGTACTTTGAAGGGCTTATTGCATAGTTTAAATCTTTCGGTAAGTTAATAACACCTTTTGTTGCTTTTATAGGTGGCGAACCATGATTAAGATATATCGAAATCTGGTCTGAGCGAAGTTTTTTTAGCATTTGATTCTCATATATAATATATCTTGCTCTTCCTACATAGTAGTAGTATCTCATCACATCATATACCGACTTTGCAAGCATCGCAGTTTTACGATTTAAAAAGAGTTCCTGCTGTGAGTTGGAAAATTTTTCCGGATGGTCACAAAGCCACACTAATTTATATTTTTCAAAGTAATTTTGCTCCGCAATATATTTTCCCAAAGCCTGCGCATTTTCACAAGTGTCACCTTCTCCATTCAACACAATAACATCCTTTAACGGAAGTCTACACATCAAACGCTCCAAGTAATTAGTAATTTCATATCTTTTATTAGGCGCTTTATAACATATTCCCTTTTTATTTTTACATATATTTTGAATTTGACTAAAAATCTCCTGATAACACAATGCTGTGATCACAATTACATATTGATTCAAATCCAGTTCCGCTATTTTTTCAGGCGACACTATTTTTACCCCCTGACCATTCAACTGAATAGCCGTCCCAACTTTACTTTCATTATTGTCCACAATAAAAGCCACTTTCTGTTCCAGATGTAATTGCTTATAGGTCTCAAAAACATGAAACAAATTGCCCCCTGCCCCAAAACAAACAATTTTTTTCTTTCTGGAAATACGTTTCAATTTTTCCGCTGTACATTCATATAATTTCATATATTTCCTTTCCATGACCCTGCATCTCTATGCAATGCAATAGCACCATCTGGGATATTATTATTCTCCAAGTAATTGGAAGGTGGGAAATATCTGGGCGACAACAAAAGAATGCCTTCTCTTATCTGTGTTGAAAAATCCATTTGAAACCCCCATCGTTTCATGGTTTCTGTTTCATAAAAACAATTTGTCGTTTTATTGCATTCTCCATCCTCTCGTAAAAAAGGCATTGTCCTTCTGGGAATATCACGCATTTCCCTAATGAGTTGATTTCCCGCCGCTGCTCCAAAACCGCTCCCACTATTAACTGCAGGCCATTTACCATATGTAAAAAATGCCTCATATCCCCTCAAAGAATCAATTTTTCTTATTAGTTCCACGTCTGTATCAAAGTATATGCCTCCCTGCTTATACATTACATCCATACGAACATAATCTGTGACAAATGCATAATATCTCTTTTCATATGCTTCTGCTGTATAGCGGCATTGACTGACATCATAATTATTTTCATTCCAAAAATAAAACTCATACTCCGGACACAGTTTTTTCCATCCCTCAATATATCTTCTATGTTCCTCCGGAATATCTTTTCCACCAAACCAGCAGTAATGTATTTTTGCAGGAATTTTATATTCATTTTTCTCTAAAGGAATACAATCCTGGGTGATTGCAGAATGAATCAAACCATTATTTATGTGTGGGTATGCACATGCATCCCTAATCAGTACTCGTACATCCTTTGATAATGTATGTAAAACAGACTGATAATCCTCGCAAGTAATCATCAATATCGCATCACGATACTTCTGATCATATAATTGCGATACCGACTTCACTTCATAACTGTTACCTGCTAAACATATTTTCGTATTTATTTTTTTCTTATCCCGATCAACAAAAAACAAGACATCTTTCAACAAATCATACTTAGAAAACACTGTTTCCACATGGTGCGCCACCATACCCGCGCCATAACAAATAATCTTTCTTGCCCTCATCTGATCTTTTAGTTGATCAATACTCCAATTATTACATATCATATCTCAGTTCTTAGTTTGCATCCATTAACACTCATTTATTTGTTCTAATAATAACCAACTGACGTTATAAAATTCTCTAATCCAAATTGATGATTTTCTATGATCTGCTTTTTTTCTTCCATTTTGATATCCATTATTGCCCGAAGATAATCACGTTCATTTATCACTGTGAAATGACACTTTTGTGCCCTCAATTTTTCCGTATCCAAAAATATCTGTTCCACCATTTCTGCGTTGTACGCATTTTTTTGAATATTATATCTGCAAAAAATTAGGAATTGATTCATTTTACACAAATACATTATCTGTGAATCACCTTCTACAAGATTCTCAATAGACACTTCCTCCATTTTATGAGATTCTGTATCCACCTTTATGAACATATTACTATTGACCGTACACAGATACAAATCTCTTCCATGTACAAAACTCATAGCAAATGCAAATCCATTATCCTGAAAACCATTAGGAAAAGAATCATATATCTCAAAACCATCACTAGTACCTATTCTGAGTACCCCCGGTCCCGGATACAAAACAAACCATTTATCCTCATCCAACTCACAGACACTCCATACTCCCGAATTCCCTTCCTGTATCGGAAGGTTCTTGAGTGTAACTTTTTCATCCCTTAAATTAAATTCCATATACTTTGGGGATAATGTCGATGGTACGATAACTTTCTCTCCCCTGCGACAAATTCCCTTTTTAAAGCATACCATTTCTTTCGTTACCCACTTATCGATATAAGTAATCTGACATGATTCACATTCTATTTTCACAATTGCTGGATAAGTCTCTGGTATAAAATAAATAACATCATGATAGCTTACGGCAGTACAAAACTTTCTGTTTCTATTATAGTTTTCAGCATATCTATCTTGCACCGGAATCACTTTAAACGTCTTTTCTTCAGTATCGTAAACACTGAAATTATTAGCAGCTCCGGGCACAAAAAATATATATTTTCCCCAAGTCACTGCATCTATATATAAGTTAATTCTAATCCCCTCATCGGGAAACAAAGTGAGAAATTCAACTTTTCCATCCGACTCGACCAAAAACAATCCATTGGTCTTCATAGCACTCGCATAGCATCTACCTCCGCATGTGCAAAAACTTTGTAATATAACTTGCTTGTTCACATCTATCCCCTTTACTTTTCTGAGTTGAAATATTACCGCCAACTCACTCAACATAAAATCTATCTTTAGCATCATTACCCACAAGCATCCGCTTAATTAGATTTAATTTATCAGCAAATTCTTTAGTTTCTTTTAATTGCATATCAATCATGCACATATCTACATTTGCAGACGATTGACTATATATATACTGTTCATCGCCCATATATTCCATAGATTTAAGAGTGTCCTCTTCTGTATAGTTATGCACACATGCTTTTGTGAAAAACACATTTTCACGTATAGTTTTAATCGGATTTCCTCCAACCGATGTATTCGAAGTTATCTTTTTATTGGCTACAACACTGCCTGCCCCAACTATAACTCCCGAACCTATAACACTTCCTTTTAAAATGAGAGCATCCTGTCCAACCCAAACATGATCGCCTATCAAAATTGACTTACTTAGATTCAATCTCCTTTTCGTGTCACAATCATAAACTATATGAGGATCAGCCGTTCTCATGCAAATTCCATATGAAAACAAACAATCATTTCCAATAATTATATTCTGTCGTTCCGTTGCAAACATAATTAATTTATTATTGAATGCGGAATTAATATATGTTTCCTTTCCCAAAAAAACAACGCTATCATTGGATGCAACACAAGTCAAATAATATACATTTTGACTACTTGACAAGTACACGATGGCATTATCTCCAATAAAGGAAATTCTGGAATTTGAAATTTTTACGTTTCTTTCAATATACAACAGATTATTAGTTCCTTTGAAAACCACTTCAGAATTATTTAGTGACACATTTTCTTGCTCTAGCCAAATGAGATTATCTTTTAAGGTATTGATTTGTGATATATCATTTATTTTCTCCATTTGTATTCTCCAAACTATATTCCAAATATCTGCTGTCCTTCCAGTGCTTCGTACAACGCTCGATACATATAATAATCCGCTGGTTCTGTAATCTTTAGATTATTCTTTGTACTTCTCACCATGTGCATTGGTACATTATAGATACTACATAAATGAGAAGAATCTATCGTCTTTTTCCCTTCTGCCTGTGCTTTTTCATATAATTCCATTATATCTTTATAATAAAAAGACTGCGGTGCTTTAGCCGTATACATTTGCATTCTTGGTGGCACTTCTGAAATATTTTCCCCATCTAAACTACGCACCATACTTTCTCTTGCTGCCTCCACAGTAATCGCATTTCCATATTTTTGTACTGCCTCAATGTTTTGTGTAATAAGTTCCTCATTAATTAACGGACGAACGCCATCGTGTATCAGAACAATATCCTTATCTGCAACAATACCCTTCATTGTCTCTAAGCCAAGATAAATAGAATCATGTCCTGTTTCTCCACCCGGAATAATTTTAAGCACTTTCGTAATACCATATCGTTTTAAAAGCCCACGCAATTCTTCAATCCATTCTTTTAAACATACAATAACAATGCTATCAATCTGGTGATGATATTCAAAGTGTTCTAGGGTATAAATAATAATTGGTTTTCCATGCATCTCCAAAAATTGTTTCGGTTTTGAACGACTATTCATTCTTTTTCCCGTGCCGCCCGCAAATATCAATGCAGTATTCATTTTTTCTCCCTTTTCACCTGTTTTCTTATATAAAAAGCGACATTCAATACACATTGAATACCGCTCCAACTCTTTCTTTTGCCGCTTCCATGCGCATATATGCTATTTTGTCTTTCCTATTATAACATATATCGACCATTTCCGTGGTTTTATTTAGTTTTTTTCTGTCACTCCCTCACATCCACATTCTGGATCATGATTGGCATCTTTTTTTCCTGGCACAACTGCACCACACTGCTTGGATCCCCATAATACGCATCACTTAATGCAATGGCACGATCCAAATCTGCGCTGTCATCATAAATGCCCCAGCCTTCTACTCTATACTGTTCCACCATCTTTTTGTACTCTTTCCAGAGTTGCGGCCGCATGGACTCAATCGTTGCCCGGATCAAAGGATGTGGGCGCCAGAGTAAGGCCACTTTGTCCCTGTTTTCCTTGAATATGGTGAATACATTTTCCATTTTTTCAAGCATCTTTTCATCATGTTGTAAAAGTCCGTTAATGCTGGTGTTATACAAGATGACTTTTTTATGGCTTCCATCCGGCTCTTCAATGACTTTTAACCATGCATCCGGTATATCCAGATCTTCTCTTTTGGCGTTACGCACCTTGTCAAATTTAGGAGATCCCAATCCCAAAAACTTAGACTTCAGTGCCTTTTTATCCGCCTTTTCTCCCTGTTCTTCCAATACCTTCGCATATTCATTGATGTATATCTGCGCTATGTTTTCAGACTGTAATATGACCTTATCCGCATACACCGTCCCCGGCAGATAACAAAAATGTTTCATACCGTCCACCTGTCTTTGGTTGTTAGGATCTATCTCAGGTGAGACAAAATATGGTATATATACCAATTCATCCGTATATTTACACAGATTGGACGCATAAAACCTTGGGTGAACGGAAGTAACATGGTTAAACTCATCATAGGGATTGTGAATATAGATAATGTCCGGTTTGCGATCTTCAAAGGAATACGTCTGCCAGTCCGTCACCTCGATATCAGAGGGATATTCGCTCCCTTCGTAGTGCATTTCTTTCAAGGAGCCGTCCGGATTCTTGTCATAATAAGGAATCGGCACACAATAGGCATCGCAGTCCGGATCTTCTTTTGCAGCCAGATAAACACTCTCCAAGGAATCCCACATGGAGGCTTTATATGGGAAAAATACAACTTCTTTGCGTATTTTGATATCGTTTTTTAAACTATTTTCTACCGTTAGCAGAGATTTGCGCAGCATCTTTTCGATCTTGTCCGCATCCTTGTATTCTCCATGGGCAATATCCTGATAGATCCGATAAACCGTCTCACAATATTTTTCCAGATAAGATACCGTAACGACGCCTTCTCCCTCCACGCTTTCAATCATATTGCCCAGTGCAATAGCACAATCCTGGCAATCTGCCAACGTCACAAGAACCGGATCCACATTTTTATTTTCCAGACCCTGCTTTATTTCTCCATGTGCCTGTTCCAATAATGATATAAAATTTTGTGCCTGTTCTTTTTGGAATTTTCGCATAATAAACTCCGCTCCCTCACTTATATCGTTTTATCGTTTTTTTCGTTTTCACCACCTAAATTGCATCTTCTATATACTTTAATCTCTTTTTCGACATAAGCACATCCTTCTTATGATATATTTCTTTTAAAACATTGTCAAGTTCTTTTTTTTATTCTATAATAAGTATACAAAATATTTTTACGAAGGTATAGGGCAAAGATATGAAATCAGATTATGTTGCAACCATTGGTGGAAAAGAAGTCTTTATCGAAAATGTTCAGAAGGAAACACGCGCAGATGTGATTGGCAAGTACAAAGCATGCCGTAAAGAAAAAGGCATGACACAGATGCAGCTTGCCGCACGTACCGGTATTTCCCAGCCTAATATCACACGCTTTGAGAGTGGCAATTACAACCCTTCTTTGGAAATGATGGTTCGTATTGCTTATGCGCTGGATATGAAGCTTGACATCAAACTTGTAAACGAAGAATAATTTTTCTACCCGGCCACGTCACCTGTGTGATGTGCCTACTAATAAAAACGGCTTATCTCGTATGGGACAAGCCGTTTTTATTTTGCATACTGTATTTATTTCTTCGTATCGAAAAACTGCGGTACGCTGCTGCCCGCTTTTTTGGCTGTCTGATAATAACTACGTGCCACACTGGAAGCACTTCTTGCTTTCTGCAATTCCTTTTTGGATCTGGCAAAATAGGCTTCTATCGCCACCTTGTTTCGTGCCTCAATGGCTTCAATGGACGCGCCTCTTGCCGTCACTTCCACGATCAGATTCTGAATCTCTTCAATCTGAATCCGGTACTGATCCTTATTTTGGAGCAGTTCTTCCCTGATTTTGTCATAAAGGGTCTCAAACCCGCTATCTAAAAGAGTCAGCTGGTCGATCAACTCAGATTTTGCATCCATGTTCTCGTCCACTTCCTGAAGCGTAAAATTCTCTTTTTTAAGAATCAGTTCCTGCTCTTTGCTCTTATCCTCAATCTGGGCAAGAAGCGTAACTTTCTTTTCCAGACTATCCTGTAAAATCTGTAACAACGCCTCTATGGGCATCTGATTCTGATCCATAACGATCCTCCGCGTCCTCGGGCGAAAAATGTTACCCTGCTTTACTGTAAAAACTCCGTCAATGCACTGAAATCATTGGCACTCATCGCTTCCTTATTGGACTGCTGAATCTGCAGATACACTTCCTTACGATAGATCGAAACATCCTTCGGAGCCGAAATACCGATCTTAACCTGATCACCCTTAATATCCAGGATGGTAACCTCGATATTGTTGTTGATTACAAGGGCTTCCTGTTTTTTTCTTGATAATGCTAACATTTAGTTTCCCTCCTTTTTCATCTGCTGGAGAATATCATAAATCGGGAAACGAACCGGATACAATTCCGTATCTACGATCACCTGACAAGCCTTCTTTTCTGCTGCGTTTACGACAAGCGGTGCCTGAAGGTTTACACTCATCTTAGTCAGATCGCTCGGCACGGTTAACGTAACCAGTACCAGTATCTCTTCCGGGTCAATTTTGCCCAGCGGTTTTAACAATTCATCTTCTACTTCCGGATTGTAATCCGGTTTTACAGCCAAAGGATCCATAACCGGCATGGCAAATGCAGGCTCCTGCATGGACTGCAGCCATCTGATCGCACATGAACTTTCTTTTTCCGAATCGTGGATCAGTGCAAAATCCGTCAGTTCCGGAAATCCTACAATACCGCCCGGAAAATGAATGATCTTTTCGTCTTCAATATCTATTTCTCCAAATACCCTTGTATTTATTCTCATACCGTCTCCTTTATCATCCTGTCAGACCGATCTTGCATTAGATGTAGTCCATAAGAGATGTCTTCATAATCTTACTGGTTGCCATAAGCGCTGCTTCATAGGTAAGTTCCGCACTGCTTAACTGAATTGCCACTTCTGTCACATCCACGTTTTCATTTTCAGATTCCAATGTCTCAAAATTCGTCTTCTGTGACATCAGTCTATTCGTGATCAATTCCAGTTTCTTTCCTCTTGTACCGCAATTGGTTGCAGCCAGGTTAACCGTATCAAGATGCTCCTGCATCTTCGTAACCCCATGTTCAAACATTTTCTGTGCTTTTTCGGAAAGGGCCGTCAGTGCCTTATTGGCTGCATCCAGCTGATCCTGGATGGTTTTTCTCTCCGTATCGTTGTATTTTTCATCCTTTACCATCGTTTCAAGTCTGGCAACGGTTTCTTCCATATCCACAACATCCTGCATAACATCCACAAGATCGTCCACGTCACGTCCGATTGCATGTACAAATACTTCATCCGCTGTTGTGTTGATCCGTATCGTCTGATTGGCTCCGACATCGTATTCAATGGACTGCTTAACAACCTCTTTTCCGGGAACAATATAGTCCGGATTGTAGGTTACATGTTCTGCTCCATTGTCGGAAGTTCTGTCCGTACAGGTAAAATAATGCTCCGGCTTTAAATCATCCTTTAACCAGTTGGTCTTCTGATAGGTAACCAAAATAGAAGATTCATTAAATGTCGTATTGACATTGTCCTTATTTGCCATCAGAGCCTTGTATACATTGTCTCCCAACAACAATTCTCCGGTTTCTTTGATTAAAACCGCACCGTTTTCCGGAACACTCTCATAAGGATTCGGAACATCATCAACGGATGCCACCGTAATCGCTTCCATAGCCTGATCCGGGTTGCCATCCCCATCTGTATCCACCTGAACCGGTACATACTGACCGGTTGCTTCGTTATAATAAGTCAGTGTGGGAACGGTTGCATTCCCCTGCGCATCGTTTTTATAAGAAGCCAATGCATCCACATCACTGTAGGAAAGACGGATACGGTGTATCTCACTGGTTTCTATCTGCTGTTCCGTAATATCCTCGTAACCCGCGGTATTGTAGTTGGCATCGTTAATACTGTTAAGATTGTCCGTTTTTACATGTGTAATCGTATCAATATCCGCGCTGGTAATGTGTTCGGTAATGGAATAGGTCTTCTGTACATCTTCGGTAAATTTCAAGGTACTGTCCGTACGGTATCCGGTAAAAAGGCTTCTTCCCGCATAATCTGCATTACCGGTATAATATACTTCTTCTTTGAGTTTCTTTAATGCTTCAATGATCGTAAGACGATCTTCGCTTTTTAATTTTTCATTAGCACCGCTGTTGCATTCCGCGATCATATCCGTAATCACTTCCACCACCGTAGAAAGTGCACTTTCTGTCAGATCCAGCCAGCTTTCAGCATCCGGTGCATTCTTGGAATAATACTGCGTTACCTGGCTTACATTGGTTCTAAGACGCATGGCACGGATTGCCACAACCGGATCATCCGAAGGACGATTGATCTTTTTTTCTGTTGCCATCTGTGTATTCAGTTTGTCCTGCAGAGTCTTATTCGTATTGATATTGGATAACGAATTGTTCTGCATGATCTTTGATGTAATTCTCACGCTGTATCACTCCTATCATAATGTTAATAACTCTTATACACCTGTCTGTAAAATCAGACGGTCATAAATTTCTGTCAATGTCTGTATCATACGGGATGCAAGATTGTATGCATTCTGGTATTTTACCAGGCTGACCGCTTCTTCATCCTTATCCACACCCGAAATGGAAATTCGCTGGTTGTCAATGGATTTGCCGACATTGGTGTAGGTATTGTAAAAAGTATTGGCGGTATTGGCATTTAACGCGATGTCCGAAGTAATGCCAACCAAAAAGTCTGAGACCGGCGCGCCTCTGAAGCTTGCCGCATCCGGGTCCGTCACCATCTTGATCAGTGCGGATACATTGTCGTATTCATCCACTCCGGAGGTCTGACCTTTCTTGGTTGCAAGCAGATCCGGATCCGCCGCTACCACATCTAAAAGTGCGATATTTCTGGCGGTCAGACGATAGTAACTGTCATCACGGACGTTGATGCTTTCTGCAATTCTCTCTCCCGTTGTGGGATCTACCTGAGAATATCTCTTGGTAAAATCATACTGATCATCATCCGTTTCCTTATTGCCCGTAAAAAGAATATTACCCTTGCCGCCATTCACATCATAGCCGCTTGTCAGGATATCATTAAATGCCTGAGCAAACACACGCACCCATTCATTCATCTGCTGCTGATAATAAGGAATACCCTGATAACGGATATTGGCACCGATCATTGCCTCTTTGTCCTTTTTATCCTCCGCGATACCCACTTGACTCTTTGTTTCATCAATAATCAGATCGTAAGTGGTTTCCCCCGTAGCCTCATCATAATTGTAGGTCCATTCGGTGTAATAATAAACCGTATTGCCAATGGTAATCTTTCCGCCATTGTCCGACATGTTATTTTTGTTCAGATCCGTCAAAAATGCATCGGATACGGAAATGGTTACTTTCTTTAAGGTATGTCCTTCCTCATCCGTTCCGGGTGCTCCGGTTCCTGCATCCTGAACATCCTTTACGATACCGTTGAAATATTCACCATTGTTACCGTCACGCATCTCCACAAGTCCCTGTAATTCACCGCCAAGCAGTGGATTATAGAGGTTAAACTGATCTCCCAGTGTACCCGTTCTAAGGTCGGATACCCAGTATACATCATACAATCCATCGATATCGGACTGGTTTACTTTTTCTTTATTGGTCCGGGCGATACAGGAAAGATTGCGGTATTCATTGGTATCTACCAACATCTGTCCGCCTGCAATCTTAACTATGAAACGGTTACCGCCTGTTTCCCGGCTCGGATCACGGGAATCCGTAATCGGAGTCTCCGTCACATCAATATCCGTAATGGCGGATAATTTGTCCAAAAGCAAAGTTCTCTTGTCCCGTAGTTCATTGGCTGCTCCGCCGCTCATCTCAATAACATTGATCTGTTTATTCAATGTAGCAAGTTCGGATGCAATGGAATTGATCTCATCAATCTTGACTTTGATCTCGGAGTTGATGTCTTTCTGAACCTGCTCCATATTACCGGCCATACTGTTAAAATACGTTGCCAGATTGTCCGCAAATCCTAAGAACTGCTCCTTGGTTGAGATCGTACCACTCTGTTTTTTTACCTCTGCCAAAGCATCCATCATATCGTTAAAGATGGTGCCAAATCCCTGAATCGTCTTGCCATCATCCTTGAAATAATCTTCCACCTGACGCATGTAGTACTGTTTCATATTGTACTGGCCTGCGTTTGTATTGGTGCCCCAGTATTTTGTATCGTAAAATTCATCCCTTATACGTTCGATCGCAATGACATCCACGCCGGCACCGGCACAACCATATGTGGTAAAGGTACGAAGTGCATTGGCTGCCTCCTGTACGACATGCTGCCTGCTGTAGCCTGCGGTCTCCGTATTGGAAATATTGTTGGCTGTCGTATTCAAAGCAGCATTGGATGCTGTCAGTCCCGTGTATGCAATATTCAAACCAAAAAATTGTGAAGGCATATGCTGCTCCTTTCTTTTTACTCAAATTATCCAAGTACTGATAAGACTTATGTTAACCATATTGTAAATCTGATCTATCTTCCCAGCGTGCTCAGAATATGCTCTAACATCTCATCAATAACATTGATATAGCGGCTTGCCGCATTGTAAGCATTCTGATATTTGATCATATTGGACAACTCTTCGTCCTGGGAAACACCTATGATCTGCTCCCTTGCCGAAAAAGTGGAGTCCACTGTTTCCTGCTGGTTGGTAAGGATGCTTCCGTATATGGAACCGGAGTTGGCAACCTGTGAAATCAGATCGCCGTAGTAATCCTCAAAATTGGACTGTTTCTTGACATTGGGATTTAATACATTATTTTCTGCCATAAATGCTTCTTTCATGGCGGTCATCGTATCAAAATCCACGGATTCGTCCGATCTTACAAATCCAAGCAGGGATGGCTGCTGCAATAACAACTGATTGATCTGGATATTATCAATCGTATAAAGCGTTGCCGGCATATCCTCATCTTCTTCCATATAACTGTGATCCGCATTGTACCCTTTGGATCCTACTTTTTGGAATATCTGAATCGGATCACCGTTTGCATCTCTTAAATATGTTGTATCTCCCTGCGCATATGCTCTTTCTGCCGCATCCGCAAGGACTTTATTCATCGTAGTCGCTATATTGTGAACGAGCTGGTCAAATTCTGCCATAACGTTCATTACAACGGACTGGGAAACGGAATTTTTATAATTGCCTTCCTTCAGATCCGTATAATTGGCAATATGATCACCACGTGCTAAAAGAGTGGACTTCAAGCTTCCTACGTCCGTATTCAGATCCGAAGAAATAACCTGTTCCATATTGAACACTTCAGCGCCTGTAATATCGTAATCACGCTGTCCTTCCGCATTCAGTGTCCATGTGGCATTGTGTACCCAGAACGGTGTATAAAATCCGGTTGTGGAATCCGTATAAAGGCCGATCTCATAGACCACATCCCTTTTTACCAGATCCTCTCCTTCTAACTGGATGCAGACATTGCCTTCCGTATCTTCCGTATAGGAAATGTTTGCCATTCCTGCCAGTTCGTCAATCAACTGGTTTCTCGCATCCCTTAGGTCATTGGCCTCTTCAAATCCCGCCACTTCGATGCGTCGGATCTGATCATTTAACTCCTTGATCCCTTTGGCGTGATCATTGATCGCTTTTACCTTTGCCTGTACGGTATTGTTCAGATTCAACTGATAATCCTTCAATCCGCTGTAAACCGAATCCGCTCTGGATAAAAATTCCGAACATCTCTCAACCAATAAGCCCTGTGTTACCACATTGTTTGGATGCTTGGATAATTCCTGTACGGATTCCCAGAGGTTTTTCAGAGCACCCTGAAAAGTCTCCCCGTTCATCTCATCCAAAAGAAATTCGATCTCTTCCAAAGCGTCTTTTGACACCTGATAGAATTCGCATCTTCCGGATTCTTTTCTATATGTCTGGTCTAAAAAATAGTCCCTTACCTGTCTTGTTTTGGAATAATTAACACCGAGTCCGATCTGTTGATTAGAAACCGCATGTATATCCGTTTTGATCGTATTGTAAATGGATGTCCCCAGGAGAACCTGCTGGCGCACGTATCCTACGGTATCTGCGTTAGACATGTTATGTGCAGTTGTATTTAAAGCATTCTGACCAGTCTGCAGTCCGGATTTGCCTATATATAAACTTCCCATTAATGGCATTGCGTCATCACCTCTCTAGATGTTACTGTTTGGCGTCAAACCGACCCGCACCGGTTCCTATAATATCTCCACTGCTATACGCATTTTTGGTATAATTCGCAGTTTCCGGTGCTGCCTTCATCGCCTGTAATACATTCATGTCAAACTGAACCAGTTCCAGAGAACTCCTGATCAGTTCCTGATTCTGTTCATTCGTGCGTTTCATCTGATAAACCGTGTTCTTCAGTCTGTCATAAACCTCGGCGAGTTTTTTATGTTCCGCCGGTCTCTTTTTAAAAATGTCTACCACCATTCCTAAAGTCAACTCATTAACATCCTTGTTAATCACGCCTGCAATCTGTTTCATGCAATCGTTTCTGACTTTGTCAAGACGATTGATCCTGCTGACAATTTCCTGCTCCTCATCCGTGATCTGCTGTAATTGTGTCAGGTCAGCGTCAACGATAACCGGTGTCTTCTTCATGGAAAGAGCAAGTAATCTCTCATACTCTTCGTTCTCTTTTTCAAGAGTGTTTAACAAATCTTCCATTAAGCTCGCCACCGGTATATCCTCCTAAAATACTACGCTGCTAAAATTCTCAAAAAGTTTTTCTGCAATCTTGTCACTATCTACATGATACGTTCCCGCATCGATGTCCGCCTTGATAGAAGCCGTGACATCTTCCCTGATATCTGGGCTATTCTTTACTGCCTGCTTCGCAATCTGGATGTCCTTTCCAAGACTGGAAATCTGCAACTGATCAGAGAAGTTATGAGTTTTTTCCTTTTTGATACTAGATGAGTTCTGATTACCGTACACTTGCTGTACTCTGTTGAAAGCATCTATACGCATAACTACTCCTCCTTTTTTGGAATTCTAATATTGTCTTACTATATTTATCGGTAGTTTTGCATAAATCTTTAGGGGAATTTTTATAAAAATTGAAACATCTCCTGTAGGCGTTTCTCAATTGCATAATATTCCATTACCTTCTCATAGCCCGCCCTGGCGATCTGCTCACGCTCCTCTTCATGGGAAAGGTAATACTCTGCCTTTTGCATCATGTCCTCCGGGCCGGTATACAGGACAAGTTCTTTGCCATCCTCAAACAACTCGTCTATTTCCTTTTGGTAATTGGTCAGACAAAATCCTTTACAGGAAAGAATATCAAATACCCTCTGCGGAATGCCGGATTCTATGGTGCGGGTCGTAATATTGAGGTTGATTTTGCTGTTGTAAAAAACAAGGGGCATCTGCGTCCGATAATCCACCGTTCCTTTACTCTTAAGATGCTCTCGCTCTTTTAAAGACACGGGCAGGGATGAATTCGTGTATAATGTCACTTCAAATTGTTCCGATAAATCAAAAAGCTCTTTTTCCCTGTCGCGTGCCGTCACCGCCATGCTGACAGCATCCACCGCCATCGACCGTGCATCCGGCAGATAACATTCCCCAAGCGTAAGCCCGCATTTTTCTACCACTTCTTTTTCCACCTGTGTACACAGAGAATCCTTAACCAGATTATATCCATAGATTTTGGACTGTGCACGGGTCAGCCCCTCTATATATCCCTTGGCAAATTCACTTAAATCCGCTTGCAGAATGCGGTTTCTGTCATCGTTATAAAGGCTGCCCACAAAGGAAATATCCGCCCGATACTCCTCATTTCGTTTCGTATTCAAAATAAGTGACGGGTCAGCCGCAAGTGGAAAATGATACACATTTACCGCACCATATCCCATAATTTTCTGCGTATACTGCTCATCAAAACAGAAAATATGATTGCAGGGATTTACTATCGTTTGGGATAAAAGTGTATACTGCGGACAATCATAGATCCAGGCAGCATAAGGAATCCCATTCATCTGACAGATCATGGATAAAATCGGAAAATAATCATAGCTAAATACCAGATCCGGTTTTTGCGCATGAAGCAGGGTAATGGCTCTTTGTGCAAAAAGCGCATCTGCGTGGTAATCCTTTATTTTATCTTTTAACGTGATAACCGTATATCCCAGTTTTTCCATGCCGCTTATCGCCATCGGCTCACTCACGGATCCCCAGCAATATGCCAAAATCGTTTTTTTCACCTGCATCCCAATCTCCATTCTGCCCACCGGCTTTCGATTACATCCGGAAATTTTTCGTAGTTATTTCCTTATAAGTATGTTAATATTTTTACAAAGGATCTGCAATAAAAATTGCACTTTCCAATACGAACATTTTAGGAGAATACCATGACACCGATATCCATCTGTATCATTGCCAAAAATGAAGAAAAAAATATGGAGACCTTTTTAAGCCGCATTGTAGAACATACCAAAGGCTATCCGGTGGAAATTCTGATCGCCGATACCGGTTCTACGGACAATACCCTTAACATCATCTCCCAATTTCCTGTAAAACTGCTTCATTTTACATGGATAAATGATTTTGCCGCCGCTCGTAATTTTACCCTGCAACAGGCCGCAAACGATTGGATCCTGGTGCTTGATTGCGATGAATACATCGAAGAACTCGATATGCGTGCCATTTCCTATTTTGTCACGCATCATCCCCACGATATCGGTCTGTTGTCCCGTAAAAATCACTATCCTTTAAACGGACAGGACAGCATCTACACCGACCGTGTGGAACGACTGTTCAACCGCAAGTTCTTTCATTACCAGTCCATTATCCACGAACAGGTATGCCCTCTCCATGAGCAATCCTTCCAGCGCATAGAGATTCCCCTTGTTGTGGATCACTGTGGGTATAATGGAACACCGGAAGAATTGGAAGCCAAAACCAAACGTAACAACGAACTTTTGTTTAAAATGTTAGAAGATAACCCAGACGATCCCTATCTGTACTTTCAGATCGGACAGTCCTTTAATGCTCTTCACGATGATAAAAATGCTGCTTACTATTACGGAAAAGGACTGGAATATGACGTAGATCCCGCTTTGGAATATGTGCAGATGATGGTCATTGGCTACGGTTATGCGCTGCTCCATCTGGAGCGTTACGAAGAAGCCCTTGCTTTTCAGGGCATTTACGAGGAATTTGCAACCACCGCCGATTTTGTTACCCTGATGGGACTGATCTATCTGCGCTGTGGCTATCCCGTACAGGCCATGAAAGAATTTTTAAAAGCAACTACTTTTGACACTTCCAGTGTGGAAGGTGCCAATTCTTTCATCCCCACCTACAATATGGGATGTATCAACGAAGTACTGGGCGATCTGGACACCGCCGTTACCTTATATAAAAAATGTGGCAATTTCAAACCGGCTCTGGATCGGCTCTCAGCTCTGGGCAAATAGAAAGAGGAATGCATTTATGTTACCAATATCCGTATGTATGATTACCAAAAATGAAGAAAATCGAATCGAACGTTGTCTGCGTTCCCTGCTTCCCCATGGTTTCGAGATCGTGATCGTGGACACCGGCTCCACCGACCGCACCAAGGAGATTGCCGCTCAGTATACGGATCATATTTATGATTTTACATGGGTGGATGATTTTAGTGCCGCCCGCAATTTTTCTTTGGAAAAAGCGTCCAATGACTGGATCTTTATGATGGACTGCGACGAGTGGATCGAATCCATAGATATCGAAGAACTGACGTATTTTCGTAAACATCTTTCCCATGCCGTAGGAAGTGTGACCCGTCGCAATATCACAGGCACTCCCGACCATCCCGGTCAGACCACGGATCAGACGGAACGCTTCTTTAACCGGAAGCGCTATCGCTATACGGGCAGGATCCACGAACAGGTCACGCCCAAATTCGGAAAAGACATGGAAGCCTTTCTCCTAAATACCACGATCGGACATGACGGTTATCTGATGACGGAAGAAGAAAGATTGCAAAAATCCCACCGCAACGTTTCCTTACTGGAAAAAGAATTACACGATGATCCGGACAATCCCTACCTTCTCTATCAGATGGGAAAAGGATATGACATTGTAAACAATTATGACCGGTCCATCGCCTGTTATGAAAAAGCGCTTTTACACGATTTGGACTGTTCCCTTGCCTATGTGCAGGCATTGATCATAGCCTACGGCGAGGATCTGTTAGAAACCTCCCGGTGCCAGAGGGCTTTGGCATTACAAAAATATATGCCAAACTTTACGGAAAGTGCGGATTATCTCTACCTCATGGGCATGATCTATCTGGAAAACAAACAATACGATTCTGCCCTGGAATGCTTTGAAAAAGCAACGTCTCTCGACCACGCCAACAAAACCGGAGCCAATACCTTTCTCTCCTACTACCAGATCGGGCGCATCCTGAGCATGATCTCAGAATGGGATCTGGCACGCAGATACTTTACCATGTGCGGCAATTTCGAGCCCGCAGTACATGCGCTGGAGACTTTAGGTAAAAACAGTTTATAGAAAAATAGGAGTTTGCCATGAAAATAGATATTCTGATTCCCGTTGCTGAAAAAGGCGGTTGTGAAAACATCATCAATATGCTCGTTCCTTTTCTTCAGAGAAAGCGGGGTTATGATTTTCGTGTTGTCCAACTTATCTATGAGGATCTCACCTGGATTCACAAAGATATTGCTTTTTACCCACTTCTTCAAGGACGTGCCGGGCATAACCTGGAAGAACTAACAATAACTTATAAGGATTTTTTATGCAAAAATGGTGCCCCTGATGTGATTTTAGCAATGGCATGGCCCTTTATGTGTTATGTGGCGAAAAAAGCGTTAGCGATGATAAGTCAGGAGAATACCTTGATTTTTTCGTGGTTGCATTCACCTGTAAAAAGATATGAAGCGGCAGGATTTGGCAGTTTTCCGCATCTTGCACTTGCCGATGCACACCTTGCGATCTCTCACGACATTGCAAACGAGATTACAAATGTACTGCCGGATGCAAACGTTATTTCCGTGCACAATCCGGTCGACTTTACTGCATGCAAAATCCCAAACACTACTTCTATGCCAGATAGTTTATCACGCAAAAACCTCTACTTTATCGGACGTATTTCTGCTCAAAAAAGATTAGATCTTATGATTCGCGCACTGCAGGGAACAGAAAATAATCTTAATCTATTTATTATCGGAGACGGAGAACCGGCGCTGAAAGAACAATTATATGCACTTGCCGAAGAGTGCGGTGTAACCGGATCCATTGAATGGTTAGGTTGGAAAAATGCTCCTTGGGAACACGTTTATGCCCCTTCCGCTTTTCTTATGGCATCCGATTATGAAGGTTTTCCGCTTACATCCATAGAGGCTCTCTGTAACGGAATCCCCGTTATTTCTACCCCTGTTAGCGGTATTACCGATATTATTGTTCCCGGTGTCAATGGCTATCTTTTCCCCTTTAATGATTGGCAGTCCCTGCACCAGATCCTGTTATTACTGGGCAATAACCAATTACCCGCCATAGATCCCGTTGCATGTCAACAGTCCGTTCTTCCTCATCGCATGGAAGATGCACTTCTTGACTTTGCAGATAAAATCGAAGCCTGCCTACATAGATAAAATCGTTTGTATATCCTCTTCCAGATCACCAACAATCGTATCTTAGGCATCCTCATCCATTTTTTGATATTCCAAAAGATACATGACAGCCGTAGGCTGAAGATATTGAACCATTGCCTTCACG
>CAYLSH010000013.1:0-33720 GCA_964386235.1 uncultured Lachnospiraceae bacterium
AAAAGCGACGCAAAAGCGGCGCTAGAGTTTCGCAAGCGAAACTCTTTTTCATGAACATAGAAATTCTTTTTATAGTTCACTATAGAAGAAAGCCGCCGGTAGTGGTATACTAAATATAATTTTGCGACAGATTGAGAAAGCGGAAGGCATAAAAATATGTACAGTTATGAAACAAGAGTGGGGTTCAGTCAGGTAGATACGAAGAAACGGATAAAATTGGAAGCGCTGACGAACTTGTTTCAGGATGCAACCTGTTTTCAGGGAGAAGAGATTGGTGCCGGATTTGCGTATCTGGAACCCCGGAAACAGGCATGGATCCTAAACAGTTGGCAGATAGACGTAAACAGGTTTCCGGAGTTTAATGAAAAGATCACGGTGGGGACTTTTCCAACGGGATTTAGGGGATTCATGGGCAACCGTAATTTTGTGGTGTTGGACGAAAAAGGAGACCGAATCGTCATGGCACATTCCATTTGGATGCTGATGGATATGGAAAACATGCGGCCCGCCCGTCTGACACCGGAATATGTTCAGAAATATACACTGGAAGAAGCACTGCCGATGGAGTATACTTCGAGAAAGATTCTGCTTCCGGATGGGGATGACTGGGAGGTTTCAACGAAGGAAGTCATCCGGGTCAGTGAATATCATCTGGACAGTAATATGCATGTAAACAATGGGCAGTATGTGCAGATGGCAGGTGTCTATTTTAACCGCGATGTGCAGTATGACAGGATGCGGGTTGAGTATCGTAATCAGGCACACCTGGGAGATGAGATTCTACCGGTGGTATACGAAAAAGAGAATGTTTGTATTGTATCCTTATGTGATAAAGAAAACAAACCATATGCGGTAATAGAGGCAAGCAGACGTATGAATGCGGGTTAGGAACTGATAAAACAGCAGAACGGAAAAACAGGAGAAAAAAATGTTTCAATTGGGTCAAAGACAAGTATTAAAGATTGTAAAAGAAGTAGAATTCGGAGTGTATCTTTCAGCAGAAGAAAATGCGCCGTCGGAGGAGAGAGTACTTTTGCCGGCAAAGCAGGTTCCGCAGGAGGCAAAACGGGGTGATTCCCTGGAAGTGTTTATTTATAAGGATTCTAAGGATCGTTTTATTGCAACCCGAAACGAGCCCAAATTATATTTGGGAGAAACGGCACTGTTAAAAGTAGTACAGATAAACAGAGTCGGTGCTTTTTTGGACTGGGGATTGGAGAAAGATCTGTTTTTGCCTTTTAAGGAGCAGACAAAACCGTTAAATACGGGGGATGAGTGTGTGGTTGCCCTCTACATTGATAAAAGCAGCCGCCTGTGTGCAACTATGAAAGTGTATCCATATCTGCGAAAAGACAGCCCCTATCAGAAAGATGACAAAGTAACGGGGCGTGTTTACGAGATCAGTCAGAATTTTGGGGCTTTTGTGGCAGTGGATGATTGTTACAGTGCGCTGGTGCCAAAAAAAGAGATGCCGAAAGATCTCAAGGTTGGTGATTTGATCAGTGCAAGAGTTACCGCCAGAAAAGAAGACGGGAAACTGGATCTGAGTCTTCGCGAAAAAGCATATATCCAGATGAGCATTGATGCGGCAAAGGTAATGGAAAAACTGGAAGAAATGGGAGGCGTGCTTCCTTTTACGGACAAGGCCGCACCGGAACTGATCCGGGAAAAGATGGATATGAGCAAGAATGAGTTTAAACGGGCAGTGGGGAATCTGCTAAAGGCAGGAAAAATTGAAATTACACAGTCCGATATTCGAAAGAAATAGAAAAATGAAAGGACAAAAGAGATGACGGAAACCAAAAAGATAAATCGTCTGATGGCGGGAATTTTTTTGCTGCATATTGTGATAGTGGCGATGCTGACAGTAGCGGGAGGAAAAATACAGATCGGAGTGCTCCTGAATCTGTCGTTAGGGGAGATTATCCTATTTGTCCCGACGTTAGTGTATCTTGTTGTTCATAAAATTAAAAATGGCAGCCAATCTTTAAAAGAGCGCCTTCATTACAATAAGGTGAAGCCCTCTACACTATTATATGTATTGTTTTTTACATGGCTGTCTATGCCTCTTACCACATTGATCAATTCCGTGAGCATGTTGTTTGTGGATAATACTGTCATGGGAATGGCGGATATTATTTTAGATGTTCCATTTTTCCTTATGTTGTTTTTTATGGCGGTTTTGCCGGCGACAGTGGAAGAACTGGTGTTTCGGGGAGTAACCTACGGCGGCTATCGTAGAAGCGGCACAAAGTTCATGGCAGTTATGCTTTCTGCACTCATGTTTGGCCTGATGCATATGAATCTGAATCAGGCATTGTATGCCTTTGTGATTGGTATTCTGCTTGCCCTTTTGTTTGAGGCAACAAACAGCATTTGGGCAACGATGTTATTTCATTTTATTTATAATGCACAGTCCTGCAGTCTCATGTTTCTGATCGAAGCGATCATGCCGGGATATTACGAGGATGCGGCAAATCTTGCCATTTCGCCGGACCAGTTATATATTACCATAGGCGTATATATGGTCATTGCCGTGATTGCGACACCGCTTGCATTTTGTATGTTGTATAAGATTGCAAAGAATGAGGGGCGTGAGAAGGATCTGAGGGAATGTATTCCCGGAAAACAGCAGGGAAAAGAAAAACTGGTTACCATATCCTATGTGGTTGCGACTGTGATTGCACTGTTGTATATTGCACTGGATATTGTGATAAGCCGTTTGATTTTGTAAGAAAAGTAAACTGACATCAAAAACAGCCCGTTTCATGTGAGACGGGCTGTTTTCCGGCTATACTAACATGTCGAAGTTAGAGCCAACCGAAGGATTGACACTGCGCTCCATAGCAGCAGCGTCCATCATCTTCATAATGCCTTGTCCGGCAATCTCAGAAGATTCCATTGCCTTGTCCAAAACAGCAATTCCTACTTTTGATAAAGAATTGGTCTGTGCAAGTGCCATAGAAACTTTTGCTATATCCATACGTGTCACCTCCTTGTACCTATATTATCGGTTGGAATGCCTCTTTTGTAAATAAAAACTTTTGTGTAGGTTGCCCAATAGTCAAAATGACGGTTTTTTGACAAAAAAATATAAAAATGCATAAAATTTTTGTGGAAAAGTATGGATTTTTTTGGCATTTACCATTAAGATAAAAGGTAGCATTGAAAAATAATATAGAAACACAAAAAAAGAATTGTAAAAAAGACACAAAAATAGTTGGGGTATTTTTGCAAAGGAGATTAGTGTAAAAAATAAACTCGATAGTTTATTTTTTACACGGCTATTTGTGCCGCAGGCGCCACAAAGTAGCCTTGATCGCAAAACTGAATCTGAAATTCAGTTTGCGATTCCTTCGACGCAAAGCGTCTGCGGAATGGAGATTAGTATGATTTCGAATCAGGTTTTACAGAATACGATAGAAGGGATTAAGACCATATCCAGAATGGAACTTTGCGTGGTTGATATTGACGGAAAAGTAGTGGCATCTTCCTGTGATGACATGGATCAGTATTCAACAGCCGCACTGGAGTTTGCGCAGTCTCCGGCGGACAGCCAGGAAGTTCAGGGATGTCAGTTCTTTAAGATTTATGATGAGCAGCAGTTAGAATACATATTAGTTGCCGGTGGCATGGGAGATGACATCTATACGATGGGTAAACTGGCAGCATTTCAGATTCAGAATCTGCTGGTTGCCTACAAGGAGCGTTTTGATAAGGATAATTTTATCAAAAACCTTCTTTTGGATAATTTATTGCTGGTGGATATTTTCAGCCGTGCCAAAAAACTTCATATTCAGTCTGAAACGAAGCGCGTTGCGATCATCATAGAAGGCGGAAGCGGCAAGGACAGCAATGTGCTGGAGATGATGCGTGCAAATTTTGGCGCCAACAATAAAGACTTTATCACGGCAGTGGATGAGAATAATGTTATTGTGGTAAAGGATCTTTCTGAGATGGATGTACCAAGCGAGATTGATAAAACCTGTGAAACTTACAAGAGTTTTCTGGAAAAAGAAGGAATTAGCAATGTACATATAGCTTATGGTACAGTAGTAAAAGAGATTAAAGAAGTCAGCCGTTCTTACAAAGAAGCCAAGATGGCATTGGATGTTGGCAAGATTTTCTTTGATGAGAGAAATATTATTGCGTACAGTGAACTGGGAATTGGACGATTGATTTATCAGCTCCCGATTCCTCTGTGCAAGATGTTTATCAAAGAAATATTTGGCGGAAAAAGCCCGGATGATTTTGATGAAGAGACCTTGACAACGATTATGAAGTTCTTTGAGAACAGTCTCAATGTTTCTGAGACATCCCGTCAGCTGTTTATCCATCGTAACACACTGGTGTACCGTCTGGACAAATTACAGAAGACCACGGGACTGGATCTGAGGGTGTTTGAGGATGCGATTACATTCAAGATTGCCCTTATGGTAGTAAAATACATGAAGTATATGGAATTATTACAGTACTAGGAGAGTGAAGAGTTTGTTTGCAAAAAAGAAAAAAGCTAAGAAAGCCGTTTATGAGGAAAATCTGATCGTTTTGGAGAACGTAACCAAATCCTATCAGAATGGAAATGGAGCACATGCTTTAAACGGCGTTAATCTTAAGATTAAAAAAGGCGAATTTGTGTTTATTGTCGGGGATAGTGGCTCCGGTAAATCTACGCTGATCAAATTGTTGCTACGTGAACTGGTACCGACAACAGGTGAGATCTATGTAAACGGAGATAACCTTGCACGTTTAAAGCATAGACAGGTACCGATGTACAGAAGAAATCTTGGGGTGGTATTTCAGGATTTCCGTCTGTTAAAGGATCGTAACGTTTATGAAAACGTTGCTTTTGCGCAGCGTATTGTACAGACACCTACCCGTGAGATTAAGAAAAATGTTCCTGCCATTTTGTCCATTGTGGGTCTTGCCGGCAAATACAAGGCAAAACCCAAGCAGTTGTCAGGAGGTGAGCAACAGCGGGTTGCCATGGCACGTGCGCTGATCAACAAGCCGCCGATTCTGCTTTGCGACGAGCCGACGGGTAATCTGGATCCGAAGAATTCATGGGAGATTATGAAACTTCTGGAACAGATAAACAAGAGAGGAACCACGATCATAGTGGTTACCCATAATAAAGAGATCGTAAATGAAATGCAAAAACGGGTTATCACGCTGAAAAAAGGCGTGGTTATCAGTGATGAGGAAAAGGGTGGATATATAGATGAGGATTAGTACGTTCTTTTATACCCTTAAGCAGGGATTTAAAAATATTTTTCGTAACGGATGGTATTCACTTGCCTCCGTTGCCACAATCAGTGCCTGTCTCCTTTTGTTTGGCGTATTTTTCTCCATTGTGGTAAATATGCTCCATGTGGTAAAAACGGCAGAGGAAGGTGTGGCTGTTACCGTCTTTTTTGATGAAGGACTCAGTGATGACAAAATTGCCCGGATTGGAGATCTGATTACGAAACGGTCTGAAGTTCGGGAGGTCAATTTTGTATCCGCCGATGAAGCATGGGAGAGTTTCAAACAGGAACTTGGAGAAAATGCGGAGGGGATTATTGACAATCCTTTAAAGGACAGCGCAAATTATGAGATTTATCTGAATAAGATTGAATATCAGAAATCATTGGTTGAGTATCTCGAATCCATTGACGGTGTGCGGGAAGTGAACCGTTCGGATCTTACGGCAAACATTTTAACAGGTATGAACAGTCTGCTTGGATATATTTCGGTTGCCATTATTGTGATCCTGTTAGCGGTATCCGTATTCTTGATCAGTAATACCGTTATGATGGGTATTTCCCTCAGAAGGGAAGAGATCACGATCATGAAATACATCGGCGCAACGGACTTTTTTGTTCGTGCACCATTCGTGGTAGAGGGATTGATTATTGGCTTGATCGGTTCTGCGATTCCGCTTGGACTGATCTATTCGCTTTACAATTATGTTACGAATTTTATCAATCTTAATTTTGTAATATTAAATGACATTTTACAATTTGTTTCCGTAGGAGAAATATTCCGTTATCTGGTGCCCGTTTCTCTGGGAATCGGAGCCGGAATTGGTTTTATTGGAAGTTTTACAACGGTAAGAAAGCATTTAAGGGTCTGATCCATGAAAATAAAGAAAAATCAATTGATACGGGGGCTGTGCGTAGCATGTGCCGCTGTATTGTTAGTCGGAGGACAACCGCTTCTGGCATTTGCCGACAATGTGGATGAGATTGAAGCAAATATTAAAGCCAAGGAGCAGGAGATCTCCGATGCCAATAAGAAGAAAAAGGAACTGCAGGGCAATCTGACAGAGGTAAAAAAGATTAAGGAAAGCCTGGAAACGCAACGATCCGATCTTCAGTCATACGTAACGCAGTTAGATCAGAACCTGTCGGACGTGGAAGAGAAGATTGCTGAGTTAAAGGAACTGATTGCAGAAAAAGAAGAAGAGATCCTGCAGACAACGGAAGATTTAGAGGAAGCGGAAGAAAAAGAAACGGAGCAGTATGATGCCTTAAAGGAGCGTATCAAGTTTCTGTATGAAAAAGGAGATACTTATTATGTGGAACTTCTTTTTTCTTCCAGCGGATTTAGTGATTTTATTAACCGAAAAGACTATATAGAAAAACTATCCACATATGATATGGATCTTTTTAAGGAATACGTGAAAAACAGGGAATTGATTGAGGTCTGTAAATCAGAACTGGAAGCCGAGGAAGAATTGTTGGAAGAAGCAAAGGCAAAGGTGGATGAAGAACAGGCGAATCTGGAAGAACTGATTTCTACGAAAGAGTCAGAAATCAATCGTTATACAGGTGATATCAAGGATAAGGAAAAAGCGATTGCCGAGTATGAGGCGGATATCGCAATGGAAAACGATACCATCAAGGCATTGGAAGCGGCCCTTGCAGAAGAAAGGAAACGCCTGCTGGAAGAAAATGGCGTGGAGAATGTGGTTTATGATGGTGGTATGTTTAAATGGCCTGCGCCTTCTTATACGCGTATTTCATCCGAATACGGATGGCGTATGCATCCGACACTCGGTGTGGAAAAGTTCCACAACGGTGTGGATATGGCAGCACCGGGAGGATCCCCGATTCTGGCAGCGTATGATGGTGAAGTTATTGCAGCCGGATATAACAGCTCCATGGGGAATTACATTATGATCAATCATGGTGGTGGATTGATTACGATCTATATGCATGCATCCGCCCTGTATGTTTCGCAGGGAACCATGGTGGCGAGAGGAGAAAAGATTGCGGCAGTGGGAACCACCGGACGCTCCACGGGTAATCATCTTCATTTTGGTGTCCGCTTGAACGGACAGTATGTCTCTCCATGGAATTACCTGGGTAAATAGGAGATGCATGTAAAAAGAGGATTGCGCATATAATGAATGGAAACCTTGCGCAGTGGACTTAAAATAGAGGATATTATGATAGAAAATAACAACTCATTAGAGGAAGATCTGCAGACCGGTGTGGAACCGGTCAGAAAAAAGAAGAAATCAAAACCATTTCTATACGGAATAATGACGGGCATCTGGATTTCGATTATTCTGTATGCATTGGGTAGTATCGTTGGCTGGGCAGTGGGCAGGTTCAAAGCAGTCGGGCAATCCACTTTTGCAGACGGGGATGAATCAGAGGTTGTGGATGCATTCACCACGCGCAAGATGATGACGATCGAAGATGTGATTGACCAGTATTATCTGGAAGAAGCAGATGAAGAATCCATGGAAAACGGAATCTATTCGGGTATGATCGCATCCCTGGGGGATCCCTATTCGGCATATTATTCGGCAGAAGAATTAAAAGAAATGGAACAGGATGTGGAAGGCATTTATTATGGCATTGGTGCTTACATAGGCACTGATACAGATACGCAAATGCCGGTGATCAGTGGAATTATAGAGGATACACCCGCGCAGGAAGCGGACTTAAGAAGTGGAGACATCATCTACATGGTGGATGGGGTATCCACACAGGGGATGGAAACCACCGATGTAGTTTCTCTTATAAAAGGGGAGGAAAATACGGTGGTACATCTGACATTGATCCGCAGCGGGGAAACGGATTATATAGAGGTGGATGTGACCCGTAAAAAGGTAGAGAGTCCAACCGTTAATTATGAGATGCTGGATGATAATATCGGCTACATTCAGATTACAGAGTTTGACAAGGTAACAACCGATCAGTTTGCAGACGCGCTGGCTGTTTGCAAAGGTTCCGGAATGACGAGTCTGGTGCTCGATCTGAGAAGTAACCCGGGAGGAAGCCTTTCGGTCGTTTGTGATATCGCCAGGATGATTCTTCCGAAGGGGCTGATTGTATACACAGAAGATAAATATGGTCAGAAAGAAGAGTTTACCTGTGATGGTTCCCATGAACTGCAAGTACCTATGGTGGTGCTGGTTAACGATTATAGTGCCAGTGCGTCCGAGATTTTAGCGGGCGCGATTCAGGATCATGAAAAGGGAATACTGATGGGTACCACAACATTTGGAAAAGGAATCGTGCAGAGAGTGATCTCTTTATCAGACGGCTCTGCCGTAAAACTCACGATCAGCACATACTTTACACCCAATGGCAAGAATATTCATGGCAAAGGAATTGAGCCGGATGAAGTAGTGGAATTCGATGCCGATCAGTATTATGATAAGGACATTGATAATCAGTTAGAAGCGGCAATTGCATATCTGAAGAAATAAAAAGCAAACAGGGTGAAACGAAGCGGTTTTGCCCTGTTTTTTATGCAATAGGAAATTTCTTTGAAATTACCTATTGCATAAAAAACACTCCGTGAGGATGCGCACGCTTTTGCATAGGTAGAATGTCGCTAAAAGCGACGCAAAAGCGGCGCTAGAGTTTCGCAAGCGAAACTCTTTTTCACCGGAAAACAAACAGAGGATAAATCGAATGTTTGTTCTGTACATTATTAATTTTTTCTGTTATACTGGATGTGTTTAAGTTTGGCTATCCTATGGATAAATAGCTTTACAAGATGCTATTTAACGTTCAGACCGGGAGGAAATATATGGATCGATTCGTACTTCATTCTGAATACGCCCCGACAGGTGACCAGCCCCAGGCCATCGAGGAACTGGTCAAAGGGTTTCAGGAAGGAAAACAGTTTCAGACATTGTTGGGAGTCACGGGTTCGGGCAAGACGTTTACCATGGCAAACGTGATTGCTGCCCTCAACAAGCCGACCCTGATCATCTCGCATAATAAGACACTTGCCGGACAGTTATACGGTGAATTTAAGGAATTTTTCCCGGAGAACGCAGTGGAATACTTTGTGTCCTACTATGATTATTATCAGCCGGAGGCGTATGTGCCTTCTTCGGATACTTATATAGCAAAGGATTCTTCGATTAATGAGGAAATTGAGAAACTGCGTCTTTCCGCAACGGCGGCTCTTTCGGAGAGAAGGGATGTTGTAGTTATTGCCAGTGTCAGCTGTATTTACGGACTGGGAAGTCCGGAAGAATATCAGGGGATGATGGTATCCCTGCGCCCCGGGCAGATAAAAGACCGGGACGACGTGCTTCGGGAACTGATCGATATCCGTTATACGCGTAATGATATGGATGTGGAACGTGCTACCTTTCGTGTGCGTGGGGACAGTATTGATATTTACCCGGCAGAAGGCGGGGATTATCTGATCCGTGTGGAATTCTTCGGGGATGAGATCGATCGTATTGTGCAGGTGGAACCGCTGACGGGCAAACTGCATGCGACGCTGGAACATGTGGTCATTTTTCCGGCATCCCATTATGTGATCTCACAGGACAAAATATTGGAAGGCTGTGAGCGTATTGAGAAAGAACTGGAAGAGAGAATCCGTTATTTTAAAGGGGAAGATAAACTGATCGAGGCGCAGAGAATATCGGAAAGAACGAATTTTGATATTGAAATGCTGCGCGAGACCGGCTTTTGCTCCGGCATTGAGAATTATTCGGCTCCGTTAAACAATCTTAAACCGGGAGAAACGCCGTTCTGCCTTTTGAACTTCTTTCCGGATGACTTTTTGATCATTATTGATGAGTCCCATATCACATTGCCCCAGATCAGGGGAATGTTTGCTGGTGACCGTTCCCGTAAAAATACACTGGTGGATTATGGCTTCCGTCTGCCATCGGCATTGGATAACCGTCCGCTTAATTTTGAAGAGTTTGAACAACATATTGACCAGATGCTTTTTGTATCGGCAACGCCTTCTGATTACGAAGAAGCACATGAACTGGGGCGTGCCTGTCAGATCATTCGCCCAACCGGACTTTTGGATCCGGAAGTGTTTGTGCGGCCGGTGGAAGGGCAGATTGATGATCTGATCGGAGAGATCCGCAGGGAAACCGATAAAAAGAATAAGATACTGGTCACAACTTTAACCAAGAAAATGGCAGAAGATCTGACGGATTACCTAAAGGATGTGGGAATCCGGGTCAGATATATGCATTCGGATATTGACACCTTGGAACGGGCAGAGATCATACGTGATATGCGTCTGGATGTGTTTGATGTGCTGGTAGGGATCAACCTATTAAGAGAAGGTCTTGATATTCCGGAGATCAGTTTAGTGGCGATCCTGGATGCGGATAAAGAAGGCTTTCTTCGTTCCGAGACATCACTTGTACAGACGATCGGTCGTGCGGCACGTAATAGTGAAGGCCGCGTGATCATGTATGCGGACCATATCACGGAATCCATGGACAAAGCAATCCGTGAAACGGAACGCCGTCGTGCCCTCCAGCAGAAATACAACGAAGAACATGGCATTACCCCAACGACCATTCGCAAAGCTGTCCGTGACCTGATCAGTATTTCCAAAGTCATTGCACAGGAAGAACTCCGCTTTGAAAAAGATCCGGAGTCCATGAATGCGGAGGAAATAGAGAAACTGATCAAGGATGTGGAAAAACGCATGAAGAAAGCAGCGGCAGAACTGGATTTCGAATCGGCTGCAGAATTGCGTGATAAGATGGTAGAGTTAAAGGAAATCAGGAGATTACACTATGAGTGATACAATGAAAATGCGTCCCCGCGAATACATCAGGATCCGTGGCGCAAAGGAACATAATTTAAAAGGGATTGACGTGGATATTCCCCGTAATGAATTTGTGGTATTTACCGGATTGTCCGGATCGGGCAAATCGTCCCTTGCTTTTGACACGATTTATGCTGAAGGACAGCGTCGTTATATGGAGTCTCTTTCATCGTATGCACGCCAGTTTTTGGGGCAGATGGAGAAACCGGATGTAGAGAGGATCGATGGTCTTTCCCCTGCCATTTCCATTGATCAGAAATCGACAAACCGTAATCCCCGTTCTACGGTAGGAACCGTAACGGAGATTTATGATCATTTCCGGCTTTTGTATGCCCGTATCGGAATTCCCCATTGCCCAAAATGCGGACGTGCGATCCAAAAACAGACCGTGGATCAGATGGTGGATCAGATTATGCGTCTGGGGGAAGGAACAAAACTCCAGCTTCTGGCTCCGGTCGTGCGTGGCAAAAAGGGAGAGCATGTAAAAGTGTTGGACCGTGCGAGAAGAAGCGGTTATGTTCGTGCCCGCATTGACGGCAACCTGTATGATCTTTCAGAGGACATCAAACTGGATAAAAATATCAAGCACACGATTGAAGTAGTAGTGGATCGTATTGTAGTAAGGGAAGGTATTGAAACCAGACTGACCGATTCGATTGAAAATGTGCTGGAACTGGCGGACGGTCTCCTTCTTGTAGATGTAATCGATGGGGAGCCCATGAATTTTAGTGAGAGTTTTGCCTGTCCGGATTGCGGAATCAGTATTGATGAGATTGAGCCGAGAAGTTTTTCTTTTAACAATCCGTTTGGAGCCTGCCCGGACTGCTATGGTCTTGGGTATAAAATGGAATTTGAACCGGAACTTTTGATTCCGGACAGATCTCTGAGTCTGAATGAAGGAGCTATTTCGTGTATGGGATGGCAGAGCAGCAAGGCTTCGGGCAGTTTTACCAATGCCATACTGATCGCCATGGCAAAGGAGTTTGATTTTTCCATGGATACGCCGTTTCAGGATCTGCCGCCTAAGATACAGGAGATGTTGATTTACGGAACGGAAGGAAAAGAAGTACTGGTTCATTATAAAGGGCAGAGGGGAGAAGGAATCTACCCGGTTGCCTTTGAAGGCCTGGTCAAAAATATGGAAAGACGTTATCGTGAGACCTCTTCGGATGTCATGAAACAGGAGTACGAAGCCTTTATGAGCATTACGCCCTGTAAATTGTGTAAGGGAATGCGTTTAAAACAGGAATCCCTGGCGGTAACGGTATGTGATAAGAATATTCATGAGATTACTTCGATGTCCATCGGGGGACTTCAGGAATTTTTACAGAATATGGAACTGACCCGGACACAACAGTATATTGGAGCGCAGATACTAAAAGAAATCCGTGCCCGAGTGGGATTTTTGATGGATGTGGGATTGGATTATCTGTCCCTTGCAAGAGCAACGGCAAGTCTGTCGGGCGGGGAAGCACAGAGAATCCGTCTGGCAACGCAGATCGGTTCCGGACTGGTGGGAGTCTGTTATATTTTGGACGAGCCAAGCATCGGACTTCACCAGAGAGATAATGACAAATTGCTGGCTACATTAAAAAGCCTTAGAGATCTGGGCAATACCCTTATTGTAGTGGAACATGATGAGGATACCATGTTTGCGGCGGATCATATTGTGGACATCGGACCGGGAGCGGGATCCCACGGCGGAGAAGTGGTAGCGCAGGGAACCGCAGAAGAGATCATGCAGAATCCGAATTCGGTTACGGGTCAATTTTTGAGCGGTAAACGTCGGATTCCCATTCCTGAAAAGGTAAAGGAGCCAACGGGCTGGTTGGAGATTAAAGGAGCACGGGAAAACAATCTGAAAAAGGTGAATGTGAAGATCCCGACAGGTGTCATGACCTGCGTGACCGGTGTATCCGGCTCCGGCAAGAGTTCACTGATCAACGAGATTTTATATAAGAGCCTGGCAAAGAAGTTAAATCGTGCCAGAACCATTGCCGGAAAGCACGATTCCATAGAAGGCGTGGAGCAGTTGGACAAAGTGATCGACATTGACCAGTCACCGATCGGACGTACACCAAGATCCAATCCGGCAACTTATACCGGAATGTTTGATATGATCCGGGATCTGTTTGCTTCTACTCCGGATGCAAAAGCAAAGGGATATCAGAAGGGCAGGTTCAGTTTTAATGTAAAGGGCGGACGCTGCGAGGCGTGTGCCGGAGACGGTATTGTAAAGATTGAGATGCACTTTTTGCCGGATGTTTATGTCCCTTGTGAAGTCTGTAAAGGTAAGCGCTACAACCGGGAGACGCTGGAGGTACGCTACAAAGGTAAGAATATATATGAAGTGCTCGACATGACGGTGGAAGAGGCGGTGTCTTTCTTTGAACCGATTCCCAGGATCCGTCAGAAGGTTCAGACACTGTATGATGTGGGGCTTGGTTATGTGAAACTGGGGCAGCCCTCCACGCAATTGTCGGGGGGCGAAGCACAGAGAATCAAACTGGCAACGGAATTGAGCCGTCGTTCCACAGGAAAGACCATTTATATTCTGGATGAGCCAACCACGGGCCTTCATTTTGCAGATGTTGAGAAACTGATTGAGATCCTTCACAAGTTAAAAGAGGCCGGTAACACAGTCGTTGTGATTGAACACAATCTGGACGTGATCAAGACGGCGGATTATATTATCGATATGGGACCGGAAGGCGGAGATAAAGGAGGAACGGTCATCGCAAAAGGGACACCTTTGGAAGTGGCAAAATGTAAGAAATCCTATACCGGACAATATATTAAGAGGATGTTTGAAAAAGAAGGAAGGATGTAAAATTTTGGTTTATTTTCCGAAAAAATAAAAAATATCGAAAAAATGGTTAAGGATTTTTTCATTTATACCGATAACAGAAATAGGACGCACGGACGCAGAGGGTGGAAAGGATTCCATTTTGTTTTCGTGCGTTTTTTTGTTAAGATTTTATGAAACCCCTTTCAAAACACAAAAAAATCATATATAATAAAGTGATTTATCATGCGGGAAGAATCGAATGTGATAAATAAAATGTGATTATTATGATGCAAAATGACAAATTAACGTCAGACAAATACAGAAATAGGGTTTGAATATAGAAAGGGGCAAGTAAGATGCAGTGTACAGACATTGGAATTGATTTGGGAACCGCCAGCATTCTGGTATATATCAGAGGGAGGGGCGTTGTATTAAAAGAGCCTTCCGTAGTGGCGTTTGACCGTGATACGAATAAGATCAAGGCGATCGGAGAAGAAGCAAGACTGATGCTTGGCAGAACACCCGGCAATATCGTAGCGGTAAGGCCACTTCGCCAGGGCGTTATTTCTGATTACACCGTAACTGAGAAAATGATGAAGTATTTCATCCAGAAGGCAATCGGTAGAAGAAGCCTTCGAAAACCCAAGATCGCGGTTTGTGTACCGAGTGGTGTTACGGAAGTAGAGAAAAAGGCAGTAGAAGATGCAACCTATCAGGCAGGCGCAAGAGAAGTTGTCATCATCGAAGAACCCATTGCAGCAGCAATCGGTGCCGGTATTGACATTTCCAAACCCTGCGGCAACATGATCGTGGATATCGGTGGCGGTACAACGGATATTGCTGTTATTTCACTGGGTGGCACGGTAGTCAGCGCTTCTGTTAAGATCGCAGGCGATGATTTTGACGAAGCCATCGTACGTTTTATGAGAAAGAAACACAATCTTCTGATCGGTGAAAGAACGGCAGAAGATATTAAGATCAAGATCGGTTCGGCTTACAAGAGAACGGAACCGGATTATCTGGAAGTCAGAGGTCGTAATCTGGTGACGGGTCTTCCCCGTACGGTAAAAGTTTCTTCCGAAGATACGGAAGAAGCGTTACGGGATACCACTTCCCAGATCGTGGAAGCTATCCACAGCGTTCTTGAAAAAACACCGCCGGAACTGGCTGCTGATATTGCAGACAGGGGCATCGTTTTAACGGGAGGCGGCAGTTTACTCCGTGGATTGGAGGATCTGATCTGCTCTAAGACAGGAATCACAACGATGACAGCAGAAGAACCGATGACGGCAGTTGCAATCGGTACCGGTAAGTACGTGGAATTTTCCGCAGGTTACCGGGAAGAGAATATATAAAATACAAAGAGGTAACGTATGGTTAAGGGATTGTATGCAGCCTATAGCGGCATGATCAACGAACAAAACAGAATGGATGTACTGACCAATAATCTGGCAAATGCCAGCACCACCGGCTTTAAAAAGGAAGGTGCGACCAGTCAGGCTTTTAAAGATGTGTTGGCATACAAGATCAAAGATACGACGGATTATCCGCATCTTGCCAAGAATATCGGCAGTCTGAATCTGGGTGTTAAGATTGGAGAGAATTATACGGACTATTCTCAGGGAGCGTTCCGTGCAACAGAGAATACTTACGATCTGGCTCTTTCCGGCAATGGATTTTTCATGGTGGAATTTGCCGATAAAAATGGGGAAACCAATGTGAAATATACCCGTGACGGTAGTTTTACACTTGACAGAAGCGGATATCTTGTTACAAAAGACGGGGATTACGTTTTGGATCCCAGAGGACGGCATATCCGCCTGAATCCCAATCTGGACGCCTCCATTGACACTTCGGGAGTAATCCAGCAAAACGGAGTAAATATGGCAACGATCGGTGTGACGGATTTTGCGGATTATAATTATCTGGAACACTATGGAGAAAACTATTATCAGCCGGTGGATGGAGCAAGAAGGATAGCTGCGGATGCAACGATACGATCCGGTTACCTGGAAGCATCCAATGTACAGGTGGTATCGGAAATGGTAGAAATGATTTCTGTATCCCGACAGTACGAATCGAATCAGAAACTGATTCAGACGATAGATTCTACATTGGATATTGCATCAAACAGACTGGGAAAGGTATAAGGTAAATAGGGTATGGTAAGATCACTTTGGACGGCGGCGACCGGCATGAACGCCCAGCAGACCAATCTGGACACGATCGCCAATAATCTTGCAAATGTAAATACGGTTGGATACAAGGGAGAAACGGCAGAGTTTAAGTCGTTGTTATATCAGACACTTCAGACAAGGACGACAACGGCAAACGGAGCCAACAAACCGATCAGCGCACAGGTTGGTCTTGGTGTGCGCAACTCTTCTATCACGACTACGTTCAGACAGGGTTCCTTACTGGCATCCGAGAGCGATACTGCTTTTGCCATTCAGGGAAAAGGTTTCTTTGCGGTACGTGGCGAAGATGGACAGACATACTACACGAGAAACGGTAATTTTGGGTTTGCACTGGGAACGAATGGCGGACTTGTGCTTGCCAATTCGGACGGACTTCCGGTATTGAATACCGCGGGCAGACCGATCACATTAGGGACACAGTATGTTGCCAGCAAGATTACGGTAACGTCGGATGGTCAGTTGTGCTATCCGGATGAAAATAATAATCCGCAGCCAATCGGTATTACGATCGGCACCTATCAGTTTTCCAATCCGGCAGGTTTGGAAAAAATAGGGGATACCCTGTTTGGTGTGACGGCGGCAAGTGGAAATGCTCTGAATGAAGCAACCAATCTGAATCTTGAAAGAAGCAGTATTGTGCAAGGGTATCTGGAGGGATCCAGTGTACAGGTTGCAGACGAAATGGTCAATATGATCGTAGCACAGAGAGCATATGAATTGAACTCAAAGGCAATTACAACATCGGATGAAATGATGCAGATCGCAAACAACCTTAAGAGATAACCGGTTTTTATGATTGATTTTGCATCATAGAATACATTTGGATCCGGAAAGGATAACATATGAGTTTTGATTTGGGAGGCTTATCCTCAACTTACAGTGATATTATTAATACACAGGCGCAGGATGTTAAGAACCAGAAACTGACACAGTCCGTGGAAGGGGATTACAGCAATGCAACGTCGGAGGAACTGATGGATGCCTGCAAGCAGTTTGAGGCATATTTCCTTGAACAGATTTTCAAAGGAATGGAAAAAACGATTCCGAAGAATGAAAATGGTGATAGTTCAACCCAGAATCTTTTAGATTATTTCAAGGAAACCACGATTCAGGAACTGGCAGAAGAATCCACAGAGACCAACAGCCTTGGATTGGCACAGATGTTGTATGAACAGATGAAGCGTAATTATAATATTGAGTAAAACAGGAGGGCAGAAACGGATATCTGCCCTCTTTTTATGCAATAGGAAATTTCCTGTTGTATAACATAGTGTAGGAGAAAATATGGAAACGGTACAGGGATATATTGACCATTTTATATATCGGAACGACACCAATGGATATGGTGTGATTGAATTGCAGACAGAGGACGAAGAATTGATCTGCGTTGGATCCTTTCAGGGAGTGGATCAGGGCGAGAATGTAAGGATCGAGGGCCGGTATGTGGAACATGCCGTGTATGGTCGCCAGTTGAAGGCGGAAAAAGTGACAGTCATTGAACCTAAGGATGCCTATGCCATGGAGCGCTATCTTGCCGGTGGTGCGGTAAAAGGTGTGGGTCCGGCGCTGGCTAAAAGGATTGTCAAAAAATTTGGCGGGGATACCTTCCGCATTATGGAGGAAGAACCGGAGCGTTTAGCAGAGATCAAAGGAATCAGTGAACGGATGGCGCTGGATATTGCCGGGTTTATGGAAAACCGGAAAGAATTGCGGGATGCCATGGTTTTTCTGCAAAGATATGGAATTACAAACAATCTGGCATTAAAAATATACGATACATATGGAGTCCGCCTCTATTCCGTGATTGAGGAAAATCCTTATCGGCTGGCGGATGAAATAGATGGAATTGGTTTTAAAAGAGCGGATGAAATTGCCAAAAAAGCTGGCGTAAAGGTGGATTCGGAGTTTCGGATCAGTTGCGGTATCTGCTACGTGCTGAGTCAGGCCGCTTCGGAGGGACATACCTATCTACCGATGGAAGAATTGATTCAACGTTCTGCTATGCTGTTAGAAGTGGATAAGGAGCAGACCAAGGTGGCAATCCCTAATCTTGCCATGGAAAAGAAACTTGTGATTAAGCAGGAAGAAAGGGGAACCTGTTGTTATCTGTCAGGATCCTATTATGAAGAACTTGCCTGTGCAAAGATGTTAAAAGACCTGAATGATGCCATATGCGTAAACAAAACGGATGAAAAAGAAGAAAAAAGGATCCACAAGAGTGTTGAGCAGGTCGAGAAAAGACTCTCCATTTCTCTGGATGATTTACAGCGCCGGGCGGTTTTAGAGGCGGCACAAAACGGTGTATTCATTTTATCGGGTGGACCGGGAACCGGAAAAACCACAACAATCAATGCCATCATCCGTTATTTTGAACAGGAAGGGATGGACATTATGCTGGCGGCTCCGACGGGAAGGGCAGCCAAGCGAATGACGGAAGCGACCGGTTTTGAGGCAAAAACGATACACCGGTTACTGGAACTGAATGGTGCGTTTGCAGAAGATGGTAAAAAAGCGAGATTTGAAAAAAATGAGAATGCGCCTTTGGAGACGGATGTGGTAATCATAGACGAGATGTCGATGGTGGATATTCATCTTTTCCACGCCCTATTGCGTGCGCTGCCATTACAAACGCGATTGGTACTGGTGGGCGATGTGAATCAGCTTCCGAGCGTAGGACCGGGACAGGTATTGCGTGATCTGATTGATTCGCAGGAGTATCCGCTCGTGATTTTGGAAAAAATATTCCGTCAGGCAACGAAAAGTGACATTGTTGTCAATGCGCATCGAATCAATAACGGAGAGAATATCAGTTTAAGCAATAAAAGTGAGGACTTTTTCTTTTTAAAAAGAGATAATGTCGATGTGATTTATAAACATCTGATCCTGTTAATCACTGAGAAACTTCCTAAATATGTGGACGCCACACCTCTTCAGATTCAGGTACTGACTCCTATGAGAAAAGGGAGCCTCGGGGTGGAGAGCCTGAATACCATATTGCAGAAATACTTAAATCCACCGGATGAAAAGAAGAAAGAATGTGAACATGGCCAGATTGTTTTCCGGGAAGGGGACAAGGTCATGCAGATCAAGAATAATTACCAGTTAGAATGGGAGATTGTGAATCAATACAACATTGCGATTGATAAAGGATTGGGCGTATTTAATGGTGACACGGGTGTCGTTTTGCAGATTAATGATTTCGCGAAAACCGTAACGGTTGAGTATGAGGATCACAAACGCGTACAGTATTTTTACAGTCAGCTGGATGAACTGGAACTTGCCTATGCTGTGACGATTCATAAGTCACAGGGAAGTGAATATCCGGCGGTTCTACTGCCACTTTTGGGAGGACCGCGTCAGTTGATGAACCGGAACCTTTTATATACAGGGATTACCCGTGCAAAAAAATGTGTAACCGTGTTGGGAAGTGAGGAAACCGTAATGGAGATGATTGCAAACGGAACTGCGAGAAAGCGGTATACCGGACTGCTTTCTCGAATAAGAGAAGTAAAAGGTGAAATATGATAAATTGGAAGGAACATTTGCTTTCTTTATTTTTCCCCCGAAGATGTGCAATCTGTGACGGGGTAATCGGGAAAGAAGCAGGGATCTGTAAAAAATGCGCAGAGAACATACATTTTTTGCCGGATCGGGTCTGTATGACCTGCGGTAAAAAAGTAAATGAGGGAGTGATATACTGCTATGACTGCGGACGGAAAGAGCATAATTTTATAAGAAACTACGCCGTTTTTCCCTATGATGATGTGCGTAAAAGTCTGTATCGCTTTAAGTATAACGGGAGAGCGGAATATGCCGCATATTATGCAGGAGCAGCATATGCAAGATGGGGAAGGCAGATTCGTGACCTGGATGTGCAGGCACTGGTGCCGGTTCCGCTTCATTCCTCCAGGATGCGAAAAAGAGGGTACAATCAGGCGGAAGAACTGGCAAGGGAGTTGTCAATTCTGACAGGTATTCCGGTTCGTACGGATCTTGTAAAAAGGTGTAAAAAGACAAAACCGTTAAAAACACTGAATGTGTCGGAACGCCAAAATAATTTGAAAAAGGCTTTTCTATTCACACAAAATGATGTAAAATTAAAGACAATTATAGTTATTGATGACATTTATACAACCGGCTCAACTTTAGATGCTGTGGCAGCGGTATGTATGGATGCCGGAATTAAGCAGATATATGGGCTGACAGTAGCGGTTGGAACCGGACTGTGATAAAGCACTTGGCAGAAAGGCAGGATATGTGATATGGATGTTCGAAATTGCAGAAGATGCAGGAAGATTTTCAATTATAGCATGGGTCCGATATATTGCATGAATTGCAGAAAGGAACTGGAAGAAGAGTTCCAGGTAGTCAAGAAATTTGTTCAGGATAATCCGGGATGTGATATCCGTATCGTATCGGAAGAATGTAATGTAGAACCCTCCAAGATCAGAGAGTGGGTCAGAGAGGAACGTCTGTATTTTTCAGAAGGTTCCAATACGGGGATCAGTTGTGAACGCTGTGGTGTAATGATTCAGACGGGAAGATTCTGCAATCGATGCAAAGCGGAAATGACCAATACATTTCAGAGTGCTATCAGACCTACATCAAGTGCACAACCGGTTCAGAAAAATAATACAAAGGTCAATCCCAAGATGAGGTATCTTGACTCTGATCAATAAAAGAGGAATATTATGGTAGATGAAAACAGAGTGATTTTAATGACAAGACTGGCATCCTACGAATCGCATGAAGGTAAGAAATACCTGGGCGTTGGCAAATATTTCCGGGGAGATTATATCAGCTTACAGTTATTAAAATCTTTTATCTGCGGTACACTTGCTTTTTGCATAGTAGCAGGACTTGCCGTACTTTATGATGTTGAAAAATTTATGAAAAATTTTTATCAGACGGTGGATATGATTGAACTGGTAAAGAAGGTTGGGATTATTTATCTGATTGTGATAGGAGCCTATATGCTGATTACCTATGTGATCGCGACTTATCAGTACAACCGATCCAGACAAAGTCTGAAAACATACTATGGTAATTTGAAAAAATTATCCAAATATTATGACCAGAAAAAGGAAATATAAATGTCCAGTTTATTAGTTACCAAAGAGTATATAAAGAAAATCTATGCCAGGAATCAGGCATATATTGATCCCATATTGAAATTTCTCATGGCGTTTGTTACGTTTTTGCTGCTCAATGCAAAAATGGGTTACATGGAAAAGATCAACAGCATTGTGATCGTGTTGGTGCTTGCGTTGTTCTGTTCTTTTATGCCTCTTAAAACAATTGCGGTATTGGGAGCAGGAGTGATGCTTCTCCATTACTACGCATTGGCACCGGAATGTGCGATTGTGGTCTTTGCGATTCTTTTGGTTATGTTTCTTCTCTTTTTGAGATTTTCCCCCAAAGATACGCTGGTTCTTCTCCTTACGCCGGTTTTCTTTATGTTGAAGATTCCTTTTGCGATTCCGATTGCATTAGGGCTTTTGAGCGGACCGGCATCCATAGTTTCCGTATCATTTGGTGTCATTATTTCTTACTTAATTGAATATACTGAAAATAACGCGACTGCGATTATGGCAATGGATTCGGAAACCATGATTACGAAACTTCGCTTTGTGATGGACGGATTGATCGGGAACAAAGCGATGATCTATACGGCAGTTGCTTTTGCCGTTACATTGCTCGTTGTATATGCGATCCGCAGGATGAGCATGGATTATGCATGGACGGTTGCTACAATATCCGGCGTTCTGGCAGATGTTGTGATTTTGTTAATCGGAGATTTGTTACTGGATCTGAATTATTCTCTCCTTGGGATCATACTTGGTTCTGTAGTGGCGGGACTGCTCTGTTATGCACTCCAGTTTTTCTCATTTTATGTGGATTATAAACGTTCGGAGCATCTGCAGTTTGAAGATGATGAGTATTATTACTATGTAAAGGCAGTTCCCAAGATTGTAGTGGCAACTCCGGATAAAAGAGTAAAGAAGATCAATACCAAGCGTGAGAATGTCTCCCGTACATCGGTGCCATCCACGGTAAAAACGGCACATGGTATTACAAGAACAACTACCTCCACTGCCTCCAGAAGCGCTTCGGGAGCCGGAAACGGAACGAGAACTTCTGCAAATAAGGTTCGTAGGGAAGAAGTAACCAGAAAAAAATAAGGGTAAACGAAGATGGAGCAGCTTAGAACTTTTGCGGATAATTATTTGTCCAATCTGCACATTCCTAAAATGGAAACAATTCAATATCCGGATGTTTTAGAGATACTGATCCTCGCTGTTCTGATCTACCATATTATGGTATGGATCAAGAACACGAAGGCATGGAATCTCTTAAAAGGACTGGTAGTGATACTGGTATTTGTCCTGATCGCGGCGATCTTAGAGATGAATACCATTATATGGATTGTCCAAAATGTATTTTCTATTGCTGTTATTGCTATTATTATTGTTTTACAGCCGGAACTTAGGCGGGCATTGGAAGAACTTGGCAAAAAGAATATTGTAAATGGCCTGATTCCCATTGATATCAGTAAAGGGGAAGCGGGGCTTTTTTCTGACAAGACGATAGCGGAGATTATAAGAGCCTGCGTGGAGATGTCAAGAGTGCGTACGGGTGCATTGATTGTAGTGGCGCAAAATGACTCTCTTGCCGAGTATGAGAGCACCGGCATTGATATTGACGGTATTGTGACAAGTCAGCTCCTGATCAATATTTTTGAAAAAAATACACCATTGCATGACGGCGCGGTAATCATAAGAGGAGACAGGGTGACATCAGCAACCTGCTATCTTCCCCTGTCACAAAACTCAGGATTGAGTAAGTCCCTTGGTACGAGACATCGTGCGGGTATCGGTATATCGGAAGCAACGGATTCTTTAACGATCATTGTATCCGAAGAAAACGGCATGATCAGTGCCGCTTACAAAGGAGAATTACAAAGAGGCATGTCACAGGAAGAACTGGAGGCATTGCTAACCAAGATACAGAATAAGGTAGTGGATGATAAAAAGTTAAGATTATGGAAAGGAAGGGCTAAAAATGAAAAAAAAGCTGACTCATAATCTTGGACTGAAAATAGCATCAGTTTTACTTGCGATTGGTCTCTGGCTGGTTGCGGTAAATATCAACGATCCGATCTCGCAACGTATTTATAATGTATCCGTACAGTTGCTCAATATGAATACCCTGACCAATTCGGGCAAGTATGTGGAGGTGCTGGATGATACGGACACCGTGCGTGTCACCGTGCGTGCAAGTCGCTCTGTTTTTTCTGATTTTTCCGAGAAAAACATTGTGGCAACTGCCGATGTCAGCCAGATGACAGATGACAACAGACTTCCGATAGAAGTAACTTCCAACAAAACGGGAAGCAAGATCGAGAGTATAAAAACAGATAAAGAATATGTCGAAGTAAGTATCGAAGATATGGTAAAACTACAGAAACGTATCAGCGTGGAAGTATTGAATCAGCCCGCGGATGGATACCTTCTCGGAACGATCAGTACGGATCAGAATGCGGTCATTATTTCAGGACCGGAATCCATTGTAGAACGGATTGCAAGGACACAGGTTGAGATCAATGTGGATGGTGCCACCAGTGATGTGAACATCACGCTTCCGGTGCATTTATACGATGCTGAGGGACATGAGATTGACGATAGCAGACTGACTGCCAGCGTGAAGGAAGTATTTACCAAGGCTGTTGTGTTGCAGACAAAAGAGGTTCCGATCGAATATACGGTAAAAGGTGAGCCGGAGGACGGTTACATTTTTGCAGATGAATATATTCAGAATCCGCAAACGATTATGATTGCAGCCAAACCATCCGTATTAAAGAATGTGAATTCCCTTGTAGTGGAAGATCCCATTGACATTGAAGGTGCAAAGGCCAATGTGGAGATGAGTGTGGAGTTAAAACAGTATCTTCCCGACGGCGTGGTTCTTGCTGACAGTTTTGCAAGCAAAACGGCGACAGTATCGGCAGTAATAGCAGAAGAAAAAACGAAGATATTAGAGATACCGTATGATAATATCGAACTGACCAACGTTCCGGAAGGGTATGACGCCGGATTAAGAAACACGGAAGAAAAGGTTACCGTAAAGGTAGTCGGTCTGCCGGATAATGTGGATGGCATTACAGTGGACAATTTAAAAGGCAGTATAGACGTAAGTGCGTATCTTCTGGCCGGAGAAGGAGAGGACTTTGGTGTGGGAAGTTATTATCCGTCCGTTACATTTGATCTGCCGGATTATGTACGGTTAAAGGAAAAAGTAACGGTGCATATGGTGCTGGAAGAACGTTAATTACTATAAAAATTTGATTCCAAAAGGAAGCCGGCTAATCGGCAGAAGGAGAAGAACATGTCAAGATTATTTGGAACAGACGGTGTAAGAGGAGTGGCAAACGAGGAACTGACTCCTTTACTGGCAATGCAGCTTGGTCAGGCGGGTGCCTACGTTTTAACGAAAGAAAATGAACATAAACCTACGATCATGGTGGGATGCGATACACGTATTTCGGGTGATATGCTTGCAAACGCATTAATGGCAGGTGTCTGCAGTGTTGGCGCTAATGCAGTTTATGTTGGGGTAATTCCGACTCCCGCGGTAGCGTATCTGACCAGAAAATATAAGGTGGATGCCGGTGTTGTGATTTCTGCTTCACACAATCCGGTGGAATTTAACGGAATCAAGTTTTTTGATGGCAATGGATACAAACTTCCCGATGAAATGGAAGATGAGATTGAGGCATTGATTAAGAGCAATATGAAGGATGTACCCTTTCCGACAGGATCCCGTGTGGGTAAGATCAAATACCGTACGGACGCAAGGGAAGAATATATCAACCATGCAGTACAGTCCGTGCCCGTGGATCTTACAGGCATGAAGGTAGTAATTGATACGGCAGAAGGAGCGTCCTTTTATACGTCCGTGGAAGCGATCAAAGAGCTTGGAGCAGAAGTGATCGCTATCCATAACAACCCGGATGGATCCAATATCAATGCAAACTGTGGTTCCACCCATATGGAAGAACTGCAGGCGCGTGTGGTATATGAAAAAGCCAATATCGGTCTTGCATTTGACGGAGATGCGGACAGACTTCTTGCAGTTGACGAGAAAGGAAATCTGGTGGATGGTGACCAGATCATGGCGATTGTCGGCAATCATATGAGAAGTCAGGGCAAATTAAAGAAGGATACGATCGTAGTAACGGTTATGAGTAATCTTGGTTTTACTTTAATGGCAAAAGAACAGAACCTGAATGTAGAGACCACGAAAGTTGGAGACCGTTATGTGCTGGAGCGCATGAAAGAGATCGGTGCCAGTCTGGGTGGTGAACAGTCCGGACACGTAATTTTCCTAGATGAAAATACAACTGGTGATGGTCTGCTGAGTGCTCTGCATCTGTTACAGGTGTTAGTGGATACAGGGAAGCCGTTGTCGGAACTGAGCCAGATTATGACCGTACTTCCGCAGGCGCTGGTGAATGCAAAAGTGCCAAATCACAAAAAGGAACATTATATGGATTATCCGGAGATTGCAGAGGCAATTGATAAACTGGATAAAATGTTTGCCGGGGAAGGAAGAGTATTGATTCGTCCCTCCGGAACAGAGCCGAAGGTTCGTGTTATGATCGAAGGAAAGGATCAGGCAGTCATTGATGCGGAAGCAAAGAAACTGGCAGAACTGATTCAGAATACTATGTTATAGAATGACATATTATAAAATATTAGTTGAGATAATTATTTAAAAGTGTTATCATAAACAAGAGCGATAGACATAAATTGGAGGAGATACACAATGGTAAGCCAGAAGGTGGTTATTAAGAATCCGACCGGACTACACCTAAGACCAGCAGGAATCCTATGTAAGGAAGCGATGCAGTTTAAGTCATTAATAACATTTTCTTTTAATGAGACAACAGCGAATGCGAAAAGTGTCCTGAGTGTTCTTGGTGCATGTGTGAAATGCGGTGATGAAATAGAACTTCGTTGCGACGGCGAAGATGAAGAAGAAGCATTACGTGCTTTGGTGACGGCCGTTGAAAGTGGACTAGGAGAATAAATATTTGCAGCCCGCCTGTTTTTCAGGCGGGCATTTGTTTGTTTATAAATGAATATCGGAAAAGATAAGAGGAGGATGGAAAAATGTTGAATTACTCACGTTATAAGAGAAACCCGGTCATGGATTATCCGCAGAGAGAGTGGCCGAATAAAGAGATTGAAAAAGCACCGATCTGGTGTAGTGTGGATCTTCGAGATGGAAATCAGGCCCTGATCGATCCCATGCAGGTAGAAGAAAAGATAGAAATGTTCCAGTATCTGATCAAATTGGGATTTCGCGATATCGAGATTGGATTTCCCGCAGCAAGTCAGATTGAATTTGATTTTCTCCGCCAGTTAGTAGACCGGAAACTGATTCCGGATGATGTAAGAGTACAGGTTCTGACACAGTGCCGTGAAGAATTGATCGATCGTACATTTGAAGCAATCGAAGGGATTAAGAAAGTAATCGTACATATTTACAATTCCACATCAACTCTGCAGAGAGATGTCGTATTTGGTATGAGTCGCGAAGAAATTACAGATATTGCGATCAAAGGCACCCGTATGGTAAAAGAACGTGCGAAGAATTTCCCGGGAGAGATCATTTTAGAGTATTCTCCGGAAAGTTTTACGGGAACAGAGATGGACTATGCATTGGAGATCTGCACGGCGGTCCAGAGAGAATGGGGACCGACCAAAGAACACCCCATCATTATCAATCTTCCATCCACAGTGGAGATGACGACCCCCAATGTGTATGCGGATCAGATTGAATGGATGAATAAACATTTTGAAGACAGAGAGAGCATTGTTTTAAGTGTGCATCCTCACAATGACAGAGGTACGGGTGTTGCCAGTGCGGAACTTGCAATGTTAGCAGGTGCGGATCGTGTGGAAGGCACTTTATTCGGCAATGGAGAGCGTACCGGTAATGTGGATGTATTAAATATTGCCTATAATATGTTTTCACAGGGTATTAACCCGGAACTGGAACTGGAGCATATCAATGAGATCATTGAGATCTATGAAAGATGCTGCAAGATTCCGATCCATCCAAGACACCCTTATGCAGGTAAACTGGTATTTACAGCATTCTCCGGTTCTCATCAGGATGCGATCAACAAGGGTGTAAAAGCCATGAAGGAACGCAACGGACAGTATTGGGAGGTTCCGTATCTTCCAATCGATCCTTCCGATATCGGAAGAGAATATGAACCGATCGTTCGTATCAATTCCCAGTCCGGTAAAGGTGGTGTTGCCTTTATCATGGATATTTATTTTGGATTCAAACTGCCAAAAGCAATGCATAAAGAGTTTGCGAATGTGATTCAGAAAGTATCTGAAGTACAGGGTGAAGTATCTCCGGATGAGATTATGAATAAATTCTCCGAAGAATACCTGAATCAGAAAGAGCCTCTCCATTTCCGCAAATTAAAGGTGGATGATCTCAGTGATGAAACGGAGAGTGCATTTGATACAAAAGTTACGGTAGTCTACACGGATCATGGAGTGGAAAAATCCTTCCAGAGTGTGGGTAACGGACCGATCGATGCCGTAAAACGCGGTATTGAAGAAAATCTTGGTTTCTCCATCAAGATCTTAGATTACAATGAACATGCACTGCAGAGTGGCTCTAATTCCCAGGCTGCTGCATACATTCATCTTCTGGATGCAGAAACAGGTCACGTCACCTATGGTGTCGGCGTAAGTTCCAACATTACACGCGCTTCCGTAAGAGCTATCTTCTCAGCCATGAATCGTCTGGGATTAGAATAAATAAAAAAGTCTGCAATCGGCATACTGAATCGTATCAGGATGCTGACTGCAGACTTTTTATCGTTCGTCATAAGGATCGTCTGCCTATATTAAGATGTTTTATTAAGTGGGGTAGTCCCCGGCTTAATTGGAATAACTAAAGGTGTCACCATCTTCTACGATGCAGATCATGGTTTTTCCGGTGTTCAGAGTGATCTCCTTACCATTGTCATCATAATAGCGGGTTGCTCCATAATCAGAGGTCTTACGCCAGTTGACATGTATGCCTTTTCCGTTTGTGAAAAACCATCCGTCGCGGGAAGTATCGTTGCATTGGAAGGCAAGGTAGCCGTTATCGTCACGTACTTCATGATAAGTAAACTGGATCAGGATGTTTTTAAAAGCAAGTTGTTTGCCTGTGGCTGCGTCCACATGTTCATTGTCGGGCTGCTGGAAACGGTAATAAAGACCGTCCGCGGCATTGTATTCAAATCGGGTCTGTGTGACCGGATAAGCATTACTTAGATCGATCGTTAACGCATTGGCTGCGGAAGAACCGTATTCTTCCAGAGTGTTCTGTTTGGCTTTGCCGGCAAACTGAAAATGATTGCTGTCCGCATAGCCGGAACGAGGTGTCATGCTGTAACCGAGACGGTTTGCTTCGGCGGCGATATCACTGCCATCAAGATAGAGATTTTGAGGTGCGGAGCGATCACTTGTGCGGTAAAACACCCCGGAAGGTGCAACCAGAGCATTGATGTTGTTGGTATCACTTCGACTGATGACCTCATCAATGTAGAATGGACCGCCGGCATGTATATAGATCGCATCCCATTCAAAAGCCCAGTAAACATAGTAGTCACGACAACTGCGGATATTGCCCACACGCTCTAAATTTGTCCAGTCTCCAAACACTGCCATCAGACGTGTTAGTTTTCCTTCTACGGGACATTCGTATAAAACATCCGCATTGGAGATATTGTACTGGGGAATAGCGGATTTATCATTGGGGATCATAACCGCAAGAGGACGTAAATTGCCGGTTTCTGCGGTCACCCATTCATTCGTAAGTTTGCTTCGAACCATGCCTTCTTCCGGCGGAACATCATCATCTACAACGATATCGGCAACCTCTGCAACCGGTGCATTTTCTTTTGTGTTTTCCAAAGTAACTTCTTCGATTATGTCAGATTCTTTTTTGCTTTCGCCGCAGCCGCACACACACAATAAGGTGCTTAGGGATAGGACGGCAAACAAAAGTGTTTTTTTCATCAATTCAAAAACCTCTCTTTCCGATATCTGATATACAAAACTTCATGTCATTATATCATATGGAAAGGAATCCGTCATGAAAAATAAGGAAAAACTAAGAAACACCCGCTCCCCAAACACTAAAATAGATTGAACCCTAATAAAAAAATGTTATAATAAGGAAAATGAAAATGGAAAGAATAGTAAATATTGTATTCGCAGAAAGGGAACAAATCGTATGAAAAAGATCATCATTACGGGATGTAATGGACAATTAGGAAGAGAAATGAACCGTTTATATGCGGGAAATACAGATATAGAACTGGTGAATACGGATGTGGAGGAACTGGATATTACCAGCATTGATGCCGTAATGGAACTGGCAAAAACAGTGAATCCGTACGCAATCATAAATTGTGCGGCGTATACGGCAGTGGATGCCTGTGAAACGAATCAGGATCTGGCATTTAAGGTTAATACGATCGGACCGCGTAACCTTGCCATTGCAGCAAGAGAAACGGGTGCCAAACTGCTTCATGTGTCCACGGACTATGTTTTTGACGGCACAAAGCAGACACCCTATTATGAGAGTGATCCGGTCTGTCCGCAGAGTGTGTACGGAAGTACAAAAGCGGAAGCGGAAAAAATGGTACAGCAGATGGCGGATCGTTATTTTATCCTCCGTACTGCATGGCTGTATGGAGATGGTAAGAATTTTGCCAAGACCATGCTTCGTCTTTCCGAAACCAATGATGTGGTAAAAGTCGTTGGCGATCAGTACGGTACGCCAACCAGTGCTTACGAATTGGCAAAGGGAATTCATTCTTTATTGTTTACGGACAATTACGGTCTGTTCCATGCCACTTGTGAAGGAAGTTGTAACTGGGCAGAATTTGCACAGGAAATCTTCCGCCTTGCCGGAAAAAATACAAGGGTGGAGGCAATCACAACGGCAGAATATGGTGCTCCGGCCAATCGTCCGGCACATTCTGTTTTGGAAAATTATATGTTTAAGATGACAAACGGATATCTGTTTGCGGATTGGCAGGATGCGATCGCAAAATATCTGAGTGAACTGAATGCATAGGAGTGATCTGTGAAAAAGGAACGATTATTTTATCCCTGCATGGTTCTTCTTTTGATCCTACAGGTAGGCGCAGCCATTTTTTTCTGTGCACAAAAACAGGGATTTCATTATGATGAATATTATTCCTATTATTCTTCCAATGTCACGTATGGTCTGCATCCGACGGATGGGGAATGGAAGGATACCAAAGAAATAAGCAGTGAATTTATGGCACTTCCGGGAGAGGGATTTGCCTATGATACGGTAAAATTGATGCAGTCGTGGGATGTGCATCCGCCGCTTTATTATTATGTCCTTCGGACGGTATGTGTACTGACACCGGGTGTTTTCTCCAAGTGGCAGGGGCTTTCTGTTAATCTTTTATTCTTTATACTTTCCTGGATCGTTTTAGCCGGGATCACCAAAGAACTTACGGAGAATAACAGGAAAAAAATAGTCATTGTCAGTGCATTGTTTGGTTTTTCACCCGCCATTTTATCGGGCATTACCTTTATCAGGATGTATATGATGCTGACATTTGCCTGTCTGCTCATTTTATATGTGCATATCCGGGCAATCGTGCGGCAGAAAACAACGTTTATCCGTTTTTATCTTCCGGTCATGCTGCTTTCCTTTTTAGGATTTCAGATTCACTATTATTTTGCCGTATTTTTATTCTTTTTGGCGGCGGCTGTTTCGCTGTATCTTTTCTTCCATAAAGATACAAGAAAAAGATCGTTTCCGTATGCGGCAAGTGTACTTTGCGGTATGCTGCTTTCGGTAGCAGCGTATCCGGCATGTTTGGGGCATATTTTCAAAGGCTATCGGGGAACGGAAGCACAGGATGCCTTTTTTGATCCGGGAAATATCGGGCAACGGCTGAATTTTTTCTTTGATCTGACAAATGAATATGTTTTTGGCGGAATGCTCGCCATTTTGCTCTTACTTATGATTTTGTTGGGATTGACACAGAAAATGAAAACAAAAACAGATAATAGGACAGTAAAAGACCAATGGAGCCCACAAAAAAGGGCGTATGCGCTGACGATAGTTGTTTCGCTGGGGTATTTTTTAGTAGTTGCCAAAACGGCTTTACTAAATGCGGAGGAAGCAATCCGTTATGAAATGCCGGTGTATGGTCTTTTGGTCCTGCTTGTGGTGTTGTGCCTGTCCTTACAGCTTGGTATCGGTGATTCGGATGCATTTCCGGCAGAGAAAAACAAAAAGTGGATTCGGGGTATCTTTTTGGTACTAATGGCACTGACTCTGTTAGGACAATTGTATGGATTGACGCAGGGAAAAGTCTGTTTTTTGTATCCGCAGGATCGGGAAAACATAGCCTGGGCGGATGCGCACCAAAAAGAGGATATCGTGTATATCTATAGCCCGGACAACCAGTGGATGATCTGGGATGATGCCGAAGAACTGATGCAGTATGATGCGATTTATTTTATCAGCAGTGCGCAGGAAAAGGTGGCCGCAGATGAGAGATTATCCGCATCGGACCATGTATATGTCTATAAGATGCGTGGAGAACAGGCAGAAGCGGTACTGGAAGAACTGGCGGAAGAAAATGGCGGATTTAGTGAGATTAATTTAATTAAGGAATTATTATATTGTGATCTGTATGAACTTAAAAGGTAAAAAAATAATCAAAAATAGTATAGAGAGTTATCTGATCGCCTTTGCATTGATGAATGTATGCGGCATGAAAACTGCGGATATATTTCCGCTGCTCTTTTTTGGACTGGCATTGTATTTCCTTAACAGAAAGGCAAAAACAGAGTCCGGAAAAGATGGGGTTATAGCGGGAACCCTGTCTGTTTTGTTAACGTTACTCTACAGCATGGGGGCATGGCAGGATTTAACCGGGGGACTTACCAATAAACTGTTTTTGGCATTTTACCTTGGTTGTACCATTGCCGGTCTGGCACTGCTGTTTTATGAAGTGATCCTGTTTGTGCTGGTAAATAGTACGAAGGTCGTTTTGTTTGAGGAAAAGAAGGGATTTCCCCTGAAAGGATTCTGGATTACGGTGGGGATTTTACTAATCTGTATGCTTCCTTTCTTGCTGATCAATTTCCCGGCGGTAATGACACCGGACAGCCTCAGCCAATACAGGCAGATCATAGGAACACAGCATTACAGTGATCATCATCCGTGGCCACACACCATGTTGTTTTCCCTGTTTTATCACATAGGATTTGCACTTACTAAGGACACATATGCGGCGATTGCTTTTTATACCGTGGCACAGATGCTGCTGGTAGCACTGGCAGAGGCATATGTATGGGCGGCTCTGTATGAGATGGGATTGAAAAAGAAATATTGTGTGGCGGGCATTTTGGTTTTTGTCATCTGCCCCTACAATCTGGTATACAGTGTGACCATCTGGAAGGATATCTTATTTTCCATGGCAGTCATGGTGCTTTGTGTTACCCTCTTTCGATTGTATGAACAGATGCGTGATGGGATGCACGGAAAAATAAGGGACTGGATCCTATATGGAATCAGTGCTTTTTCCGTGTGTATGCTGCGACACAATGGTCTGTATGGTTTTCTGGTAGTGGCGGTTATTCTGTTGATTCTGTTTTGGAAAAAGTGGAAGGTCTTAGTGCCCGTTAGTGTGGGCATTTTATGTGCCTGCTTTATTATCAAAGGCCCGGTTATGGATGCCATGGAAGTGACACCGGGGCAGTTTGTAAATAAATTGTGCATTCCTTTGCAGCAGGTGTGCCGTGTCGTGGCAAAAGAACTGCCTGTGGAGCCGGAGGAAATGGAACTGATCACAAAGATTGGGGATGTTTCCTTTGTAATAGAAAATTATGAGGGAGCCTGCGCAGATCCCATGAAGGAATGGGTGGAAGCGGGCAACCAGGAGTATCTGGTCACACATAAAGGGGATTATCTGAAACTTTGGATCCGCCTGGGACTGCGTTATCCGGCAGAATATGAACAGGCATTTGTCGACCAGACGAAGGGATACTGGTATCCTATGGCCCCGGAGCAGACGGTGTTCTGGGGGATTACGCAGCATGAGACGGGACTGACAGCCCAGCCGGTATTAAAAGGTCCGGTTGTGATCAAATTCTGCGAGATTTTGACAAAATGGTATACGATATTCCCGATATATGGGATTTTATACAGTATGGGAGCGATGTTCTGGCTTCTGCTGTTATGTGGCACAGTCGCCATCAGAAATCGAAATCTTGCGGCAGTGGGAATGTGCCAGCCGGTGTTCTGGATCACGGTAACCCTGTTTTTGGCAACACCCATGGTAGCGGATCTGCGTTACAATTATCCGCTGATGATCACGATGCCCTGCATTCTGGCAGCGACGTTTTACAGGAAGAGTTGACCTTTTCAGCGTTTATAAAGTATAGTATAATAAAAAAAGATTAGATAATTGCGAAACGAATAAATTGTATAAAATGTATATCCAAAAGCAACATGTTTCGGGGAACAGTTGCTTTTGGATATGCATAGGAATGAACTTGGGCGTTTCGCAATTATCTGAAATGAAAAGATAATGTGAGGTATAACATG
>CAYLSH010000014.1:0-13508 GCA_964386235.1 uncultured Lachnospiraceae bacterium
CATTAACAATACGAATAACGCAAACGGAGAGTATACGATTACCCTTCGTAATACGGGTACGACCGGTAATTCAGGCGTGATCAAAACGGCTTTGAAGAACGGTAACGCTGCCTATGGTGCATTGGCACTTCCAAAGGCAGGTACCGCGAAATCCCTTACCATTGTTGGTGAAAATGGGGATCTGGATTCTGAAACAGATAACCGGATGACACTCTGTTATACCGGTACGATGAAGCCACAGGGCAACATGCAGTTGATTTTTGACAATCTTCTGTTAACGGAAGGCAAGGTGGATACAAAGGGTAATTTCAATCCGACCAATACGATTACTCCGGAACTGGGAACAGCGGATGTGACCTTTAAAACGGATGCGGGAACACCGGATGCGGACAAGGTTGCAGCAGAAAATATGAAAAATGCAGAAGATGATGTCTGTGAAAATGACTTTAGTCTGGTATTTACCAAGATTACGACTAAATCGGGAACCCTGCGTCTGGATACGACTTCTGTAGTGTCTGAAAAAACCGGCTCTATCGGTGCCTTTGTAATTGGAGATGCGGTGATTACCAATCTGGTAGGAACCGGCAATGAGAAGGAAGCATCCCTGACTTCCAAGGGTAAAATGACGATCCAGAACGTGACAAGTGAACACGTTAACACCGGAGAGGAGCAGAATGCACTGGAACTGTACAGTACCAATGCCATTACCCTGGGGGATATTAAGGGTGGAATTGTAAGGATTCACACTGCCTACACGAAGAAGGCATGGACAAAAGCACTGACCCAGTTGACGATCAACGGGAAAAATGATGCGGATCAATTGGATGTAGAACTCTACCGCTATTATGAGGATACCGCTGAATACAGGACGATGAATGCTGGTGACCCGGATAATCGGATGCTTTGCTGGAAACCTTCAGAAACGGCAAAACCGGCTGCTTATCAGAAACTGATTACGGCACCGAATATGGGAACGGATCGTCTGCATATTACACCGGAAATAAGCTTCCCATCCGCCAGCTGTACCATGATCAAGATGGACGGTGGAATTTACCGGATTAACAATTTGAGCAAGAATATCAGCGTACATGGATACACAAGTGAGTTAGATTATACCGGAAAAACAAATGCATGTTATGAAGGAATTTTCTACTCCTGGGATCAGGCGGTAAAAGAAATTGACCGGTTAAATCACAAGGATTGGTACTATGGAATCGAGATAATAGGATCCCTTTCAGGAGAAGCGCCCAAGAATATAACCTTCCCGTCCAAAGCGAAAAGAGTGGCTGTTTATGGTAGTGGTATGGGTACTAAATATATTCCGACGATCAGTACGACCGTTACGCTGAAGACGGATTTGGATCTGTACACCGGAATCTTTGCCTATAAATTGGATGGAAAGTCCCGCTATAGTACCCCTTATACCATTAATGTTGGAAATTATGAATTGTACTTAAATGGTATTAAAGATATTGGCGGTGGTAGCTATGTAGAGTCGCCCCAAATCAGACTCACCGGATCTTCCAAGGGTAGCGTTACGGTTACTCCAAGAGAGGATCAGAAGGATTATACCTACATTCAGCAGATTAAGAATATCGGAACCGTACAGTTAAATCCATGTAGCGGAGAGACCGGATGTTCTTATACGATTGCAGACGGTGTCAGCGGCGTGGGCAATCTGATATTAGATAGGGGTACCTCACTGGAGAGCCGCAATACGGATCTTACGGTGAAAAACCTTACTACGACGCATTCTTTTATCTGGGCGAAAAACATTACGGTTTCTGATACCCTTACCATGAAGGGGACTACTCTAAAAGCCGGCAGCAGGGATGCAAACACCGGAAAGATAACCCTGAACAAGGTAGTGGTTGGGGATGTTAACAATGTCTTAGAAGGCAAGCAGGATAAGAATGGAAAGAGCCAGATTCAGATTAAGGATACGGTTGTCACAAGTGAGGACCATCCACAACCGGCGGAGGCAAGCATCTGCATCGGTCTGTATTACAATAATTCGATCAGCAGATATGCGCAGTTATACGATGGCATGATCCTTGCGATTGCACCGAAGGCACCTTCTTCCCTCTTCCGTCCGCTCTATGATGACAACGAAGGCAGTAAGATGGGTCCCTGCCCTCTGATTGAGGTCACAAAGAGAGGTGATGATGGTGATCCGGAAACTGAGTATAATAATCCAAGTAGTTCGACTTTTTCGGGTACCAATTGTTACAAAACCGAAAAAATAGAATCCGCAGGCGTTTGCAAATCGGGCAATAACCTCGTATATACGAAGATGTTAACGACCACGGAATATCAGGGAGAATACGGCACCATCACAGATCCCGTGGAATACAGTGAAGTAAGAGTATGGCTGGGAGAACAGTATCAGTCACCACACCTTGCTTTTGCCACTTACGAAGAAGCGGTCAAAGCCATTGACGGTATGGCATCGACAACGGGTTCCTACACCATTCAGTTTTTACGGGATGCGGAGATTGGAAATGAAAAGGGCAATAATACATACAATGCCCTTCCGCTTCCTTCCAAAGCGGCAAAGGTAACGATTGATGGCGACGGACACAGTGTGATCTTTAGCGGTAACCTGACGTTAAAGAGCAATACTGAGTTTAAGAATCTTATGCTTATGCCGGTAAAAACAGTAAAGAAGGAAGCAGTTCCGGCAGAAATCAACCTTTCAATCGGCAACTACAAAGCAGAATGGAACAATGCCTATTTCCGCTCCGTTTTGGCAAATGAAACAGGGGAACATGACAGCATCGGACTGGGCAATATCACAGGATCTGCGAAGGGTGAACTGGTTCTGTATGACGGACAGTGGCTGGATGTCAAAACCGTTTCGGGTCTTAACAAACTGGTATTTGCCGGAATTGCCGGGATGCGTCCTGATGATCTTGGTGGCATCTGGGCAAGCGGAAACGTGACGGTAAAAGAGATTTGGTTTAAGGACTCCTTACAGGCAAAACTGGGAAGCAATGCCACGATTACGGCAAATGTAATCTATGTGGGAGATTGCTATGCGACCTTAGCACACAGCTGGGATAAGCCCATTAAGCTAAACGGCATGGCAAAGGATGCCTATGGAAATACCAACGTATCCGTTGTGACATACTCGTCAGGGAAATTATTGGTACGAACCTTTACGGAAACCGGTAAACTGGAAGCAGGAACCAGGATCGTAACCGGTAAATACCTCAACAACACTAAGTGGAGATTGTATTGCGGTGATACAGACGCTGAATATGATTCCTATATACAGGGAAATGATATCTGCGTGGGAACACAGAAGTTGAACATGTAAAAAGAGAAACGGCAGCGAAATTATTTCGCTGCCAGTTTTTGTATGGTATCCAGATAATCACAGATCTGGGTATACAGGATGTCGGGCTGAAATGAAGAGGTACGGATCTGATCCTTGGTCAGACCGTCCACGGTATAGCGGATAATGGCATCCAGGCGATCGGGATCGATCTCCTTGCGGAGGCTGTCAGAGGATCCCTGCGCATGGTAGCGGGCGAGAGTATCGAGGTAAGTGTTCTTGGAAAGTTCGATCGTCTCGTTGATATCCAATTGCTCCTCCTGCAGACTTTTTTCGATAAATTCACTCATATAGGGATAACTGCGAAGAACGTTTAACCTTGCTTTTTCCAGTTCCTTACGGATTGTAAAAAAGTCCGTTTCCCTGGGCGGGATCAGACGGTCGTACTCAAAAAGCATGTATTTGACGCTGTAATCAAACAAAAAGGAAAACAGTCCGATCTTATTGCCAAAATAATGAAAAAGCAGCCCCTTGCTGATGCCGGCTTCTTTGACGATCACGTCCGTGCTGGCATGACGGTAGCCGTTTACGGCAAATACAGAAAGGGCGGCATTGATCATGCGGTCCTGTTTTTCTCGGTTTAAATCAAAAAATCGTTCGTTCATGGCAATCCTCATTTCCGGGTTGTTTTCATTGACCTGTCCGGTCAGAAAAATATCATAACACACTTGTGATGTTAAATCAAGATTTCAGCCTTGACGCGGGAACACAGAAAGATTACGATATGGGAAGTGGGGAAATTTCCCATTCGAAAAAAGGATGTATACAGGAGGAGAAAAGATGAGTAACGAAAAGAAAGTCATCGGAGAAGAAGCCATCTATGATGCGAAAAGTCTGGGTGTTCCCAGAATGTTACTGCTCGGTGTGCAGCATATGTTTGCGATGTTTGGCGCAACGGTACTGGTACCGGCATTAACGGGACTGAGTGTGTCTTCTACATTATTATTTGCAGGCCTTGGTACGTTGTTGTTCCATTTCCTTGCCAAGGGTAAGGTTCCTGCCTTTTTAGGTTCTTCCTTTGCTTTTTTAGCAGGGTATTGGGCGATTGCACCGAACGGAGAAGCGGATTTGCTTCCCTATGCCTGCTTTGGTGTGGCATGTGCGGGTCTTTTGTACCTGGTGTTGGCAGCCCTGATCAAGGCGTTTGGTGCCAACCATGTGATGCAGTACTTCCCACCGATCGTAACCGGACCGATTATCATTGCCATTGGTCTGAATCTTTCCAAATCCGCTATTGATAATTGTGCCAACAACTGGCTGATTGCGGTCATTGCGATTGCAATCGTGATTATCTGTAATATCTGGGGAAAAGGAATGATCAAGATCATTCCGATCATCTGTGGTGTGGTAGGTTCCTATGTGATCGCTGCCTGCATGGGACAGGTTGATTTTACACCGGTTGCGGATGCAGCATGGGTTGGTCTTCCCGTTAAATGGAGTGAGACGGTATTTTCGATCTTCCCCAATCCGGATGCTTCCTTACTGATCACAGCCGTGATTACAATTATGCCGATCGCACTTGCCACGATGGTAGAACATATCGGGGATATTTCCGCGATTTCTTCCACAGTCGGAATTAACTATATCAAGGATCCGGGATTGCACCGTACCCTTCTTGGGGATGGTCTTGCTACCAGTATCGCTTCCTTATTCGGAGCACCTGCCAATACGACTTATGGCGAAAATACCGGTGTTTTGACACTGACTAAAGTATACGATCCGCTGGTAATCCGTCTGGCAGCGATATTTGCTATTATCTTCTCTTTCTGTCCGAAGATATCCGCACTGATCAGTTGTATGCCGGCAGCTACCATGGGTGGTGTTTCCCTGGTGTTATACGGTATGATTTCCGCAGTCGGTGTGCGTAATATCGTGGAGACCAATGTGGACTTTACCAAGAGCCGCAATGTTATCATCGCCGCTTTGATCCTCGTGTTATCCATCGGTATCAACTATTCCACAGCCGGAGCTGTTGCATTTACGGTTGCAGGTGTGACCATCAGCCTGTCCGGTCTTGCCGTTGGTTCTTTAACCGGTATTCTCTTAAATGCGATTCTGCCGGGTAAGGATTACAAATTTGACGAAGAAAAGCCGGATACAACGGGCGTTAATTTTGAAGTATAATCCGCAATCATGATTGTAAAAAGAGTTCAGGAGATCTGTTTTTTTGTCCGCATGACAGGAAGCAGATCTTGCCGGGACTCTTTTTTAGTTCCTAATAATATGGTAAAATAGGGACAGTGTGAAAAGAAAGGGACGGTTATCATGGCACTTCAGATTATTACGGGTGGAAGCGGCAGCGGAAAAAGTACAAAGGTCTGTGAGGACATCATACGGGCGGCAATACAGGAACCGCAAAAAAATTTCTTTGTGATCGTGCCTGACCAGTTTACGATGCAGACGCAGATGGATTTTGTAAATAAAAGTCCGGGCGGCGGCATCATGAATATAGATGTTTTAAGTTTCAGCCGTCTGGCGCATCGTATCTTTGAGGAAACGGGGGGCAATCGCAAGCCGGTACTGGATGATACCGGAAAGAGTCTCATTTTGCGTAAGATTGCAGGCAATGTCAAGGAAGATCTTTCCGTCATCGGCAGCAATCTTCATAAACAGGGCTATATCCATGAAGTAAAATCCGCGATTTCAGAATTTATGCAGTATGGAATCGGGGAAAATGAACTGGATGCCATGACCGAATACGCCAAAAGCAGGGGGGCCCTTTATTACAAATTAAAAGATCTGGGTGTATTGTACCGCACGTTTAAAGAATATATCAAAGACCATTATATTACCACGGAAGAATCCATGGATATTCTGGCAAAAGAACTATATAAATCCCGGCTGATTCCGGGCAGTGTGGTGGTGTTTGACGGATTTACAGGTTTTACGCCGATTCAGGAAAGGGTCATTGCAGTTTTGCTTACCCTTTGTGAAAATGTGATCATTACCATTACCACACAAAAAGGGGAGGACCAAAAAGACGAGGAACTCTTTGCATTTGCAGATAAGAGTGTCAAAAGACTGATCAGACTGGCAGAAGATAACGGCATTACGGTACTGCCGCAGATTGTGATGGATACCGGCTACCGCTTTGTGGGCAGGGAGGAACTTGCTTTTTTGGAAAAGCATCTCTTCCGCTATCCGCTGGTATCCTATCCGGGCACAGACAGTGGGAGAATAAGGGTTTCCTTTTATAAAGACATGCAGACGGAAGTGCGGTTTTTATGCCGGCAGATTCGCAGTCTGATCAGGGAAAGCGGCTGTGCATACCGTGATATTGCTGTGATCGCAGGAGATCTGGGGGCATATGAAAGTTGCATCGAAAATGAATTTGCGCAATACGATCTGCCTCTTTTTATGGATAAGACAAGGGCGATTGAACTCAATCCGTTTGTGGAACTGATCCGGTCTGCTTTATCCGTTTTAAAAGAGGGATTTAGTTACGAGTCCGTATTTCATTATCTGCGCAGCGGGCTGGCGGATTTTACCCCGGAGGAAGTGGATGATCTGGAAAATTATGTGCTGGAAATGGGAATCCGCGGGAAAAAAGCATGGACCCATGCTTTTAGCGCAAGAACCCTTCGGATGAAAGAAAAAGAAGACTGTATGGAGGACTTAAATGCGATCAATGCGCTGCGGGAACGCTTTGTAGGGCAGATCGGCATTTTATTATACGGAGAAACGAAAACGGAAAGGGATGCCTCCCTTCTGAGCGCAGAAGAAATGGTCAGGCGTTTGTATGCCTTTGTAAAAGCAGGAAGAATCGAGGAAAAACTTGCCGGATTTGCCTCTTTTTTCAAAAATGCAGGGGAGGATGCAAAGGCAAAAGAATATGAGCAGATTTACCGCCTTGTGATGGAACTTTTTGAGCAGATCGTGGAACTGATCGGCACGGAAAAAATGACGGTAAAGGAGTTTGCGGATATTTTGGATGCCGGATTTGATGAGATCGAGGTGGGCATCATCCCAAGGAATGTGGATCGTATCATCGTGGGCGATATGGAACGTACCCGATTAAAACCGGTGAAGTATCTGTTTTTCTTAGGGGTAAATGATGGCAATATTCCCACTAAAGCATCCAAGGGCGGCATTATTTCCGATATTGACAGGGAGTTTTTAAAAGGCAGTGAGCAGGAATTGGCCCCTTCGCCCAGGGATCAGATGTATATCCAGAAGTATTATCTGTATCTGAATATGACTAAGCCCACAGAAGGACTGTATCTGTCCTATATTGGGATGGATGCGCAGGGAAATGCGATCCGGCCCTCCTATCTGATCGGCATGATGAAAAGGTTATTTCCCGAGTGTGAAAAGAAGCAGGGGGAAGAAGAGAAATTCCTTTCCATCGGTAATACAAGTGAGGCAAAGGAATTGTTCTGTCTTTTACTTTTAAAATATGCGGACGGCACGATACAAAGCAGGGAGAGGGAATGCTTTGAACGCCTGCTTGCGTTTTTGGGAAAAGAAGAGTCGGACAGACTGTTGCTGACGCATCTGATTGAAAATGCTTTCTATATCAAAAATGAGAGCAAATTATCCGGGAAGACAGCGGGGTTATTATATGGCGATACGATTCTGTCAAGCATCAGCCGTATGGAAAAGTATGCTTCCTGTGCGTATTCTTACTTTTTGCAATACGGTCTGTCCTTAAAGGAGCGCAGACTTTACGGGTTTGAAGCAAGGGATATGGGTACGATCTTCCATGGTGTGATGGAGCGCTTTCCACAGAAACTAAAGGAAGCAGGCAGAACCTGGCTGGATTTTTCCGAAAAAGAAGCAGAAAAATATGTGGCAGAGTCCTTAGAAGAGGTCTGCCTTGGCTATACGGATGCCCTTTTGTATGACAATGCCCTGAACCGTTATACCATGGGACGCATGGGAAAAATACTTACCAAATGCGTCAACAATATTTCCGGGCAGTTAAAAAAAGGCCGTTTTGTGCCAAAAGAATATGAGGTTTCTTTTCAGGTGATCGAAGACTTAAAGGATATGGATCTGTCCTTTACGCCAAAGGACAGGATGCGTTTAAGCGGACGGATCGACCGTATGGATCTGTGTGAAAAAGAGGATAAGATCTATGTAAAGATCGTGGATTACAAATCCGGGGATAAGAATTTTGATCTTGCTGCCTTTTATCACGGGACGCAGTTGCAGCTGGTGGTGTATATGAAAGAAGCTCTTAGCCGGGTGCAAAAGGCTCATCCGGGCAAAGAAGTCATCGGGGCTGCCATGCTTTATTATCATATGGAGGATCCGTTAGTAGAGGGCAGTGCCGGGATCAGTAAAGAAGCGGTGGAGCAGAAGGTAAGGGAAGCCCTTCGCATGAAGGGAATCTTAAACAGCGACGGAGAGATCTTAGAAGCACTGGATACGTCAAAAGCAGCAAAATCCGACTGTATTCCCCTGGATTATGACAGTAAGGGCGGTTTTCGGTCCGGTGTGCAGGCATACGATAAAGAGCAGATGCGCTTATTATCCGATTATGCTTCCTACTGTTTAAAGGACATGGGAAGAAGGATCAAAAAAGGAGAGATTCCGCTCAATCCCTATATGAGCGGTACGTCGGATTCCTGCACCTATTGTGCCTATCAGGATGTATGCGGTTTTGATGAAAAACTGCCGGGACACAGAAAACGGTGCTTGGAAGAGGATAAAAACGTGGATTATCCGGAAAAAATGAAGGAAAGAATGGAATAAGATGGGAATCGAATTTTCAAAAGAGCAAAATGATGTGATCCATTTACGGGGCCGAAATATCTTGGTTTCGGCGGCTGCGGGAAGCGGAAAGACGACTGTTTTGGTGGAGAGGATCATCCGCATGATCAGTGATGAGGAACATCCGGTGGATATTGACCATCTGCTGATCGTGACGTTTACCAAGGCAGCGGCAGCGTCCATGCGCGAAAAGATAAGCGATGCCATTGCAAAGCGTTTACAGGAGCATTACAGTGAACATTTGCAGCGTCAGGCAACGCTTCTTCATCATGCCCAGATCACGACCATTGACAGTTTCTGTCTGTTTATTTTACAGAATAATTTTAATGACATCGGCCTGGATCCGGGATTTCGTGTGGCGGATGAAGGCGAGATCCGCCTGTTAAAAGAAGATGTCATGGAAAAGATGGTAGAGGAACGTTTAGGAGCAGATGAAGGGGGCAGTTTTGCCCATCTGCTGGATCGTTTTGTGCCGGGAAAGAGAATGAGTGCCATTCATGAGATTCTTTTTGATTTTTATAATAAAGCCTTAAGTTATCCTTTTGTTGAGGACTGGCTGCTGGAGCGGAGAGAGGATTATGCCGTGCATTCTAAAGAGGAAATGTGCAAAAGCAGGTGGATGGAGGTTTTATTTTCCTATATCATGCAATACATATCTCTTGCACAGGGGATGGCAAGGGATAATAAAACGGCTTGTGAAGAAGCAGGTGGTCCTGGCACATACCTGCCGATGATGGAAGCGGATGTGGCATTGACGGATGCGCTTGCGCAGGCGGACTCTTTTGTGGCATTGCATGAAAGGATGCAGACGCTTGATTTTATGACGCTTTCCCGGAAAAAAGATCCGGATGCCGATCCGGAAGTAAAAGAGCGGATTAAAAATAACCGGGATTGCATGAAGGATCTTTTAAAAGACTTACAAACGGATTTCTTTTCCTATTCGATAGAAGATATCCTGACCGGATTTGAAGAAAATGACAGGATCGTAAAAGAACTCTGTGATACCACGCTGGATTTTCACAGAAGGTTTATGGATGCCAAAAAAGAAAAGAAGATCATTGATTTTTCCGATATGGAACATTTTGCTCTGTCCATTTTGCTTGAGAAAAAGGATGGGGAATATGTGCCGACGAAGACGGCGCTCGAATACCGCAACTATTTTCATGAGATCATGATTGATGAGTACCAGGATTCCAATTATGTTCAGGAATGGTTGCTTGGAACGATCTCCGGGCAGGCGGATGGCAATTACAACCGCTTTATGGTGGGGGATGTCAAACAGAGTATTTACCGGTTCCGTATGGCACGTCCGCAGATTTTTATGGAAAAATACGATACCTACGAAAAAAAAGTGGGGGAACATACACTTTTACAAAGAATCGATCTGGCTAAGAATTACCGTAGCCGAAAGGAAGTGGTGGAAGGTGTCAACAGCCTGTTTTACAGGATTATGGGACGGGATCTGGGCAATGTTTCCTATGATGAGGAAAGTGCCCTGTATCTGGGCGCAGCATATCCGGAAAAACCCGAAGGCATGGATGCGGTTTTATTATGTCTGATTGAAAAAGACGAAAAGGAAAACGATAAAAAGATACAGGAAGCAAGACTGGTAGCACATAAGATCCGGCAACTGGTAGGAACTTATGAAGTGACGGATGCAGACGGAACCTTACGGAAAGCCGGCTATGGTGATATTGTGATCCTGCTGCGGAACTTAAAAGGCTGGGATGAGGCATTTTCCCGCGTGTTTGAAGAAGAAGGGATTCCCCTTTATGTGGCAAAGAGCACGGGGTATTTTTCCACGGGTGAGATCCGTGTGCTGCTCAATTTCCTAAAGACACTGGATAATCCCAAGCAGGACATTCCGCTGTTTGGAACCCTGCATTCTGCGCTTGGCGGATTTACGGATGAGGAGATTGCCCTTTTGCGCAGCGAGAAAAAAGAAACGCTCTACGATTCCCTTTTGTATATGAGTAAAAAAGAAGACGGTGCCTGTGAGGATGGCATAGAGAAAAATCTCATCGGAAAATGCCGTCATTTTCTGGAATGGTTTTCCTCCTATCGAAACCGGGTATCCTACGAACCCATTCACAGGATACTTAGGAGACTTTTGGACGAGACCGGATACCGGTATGAAGCAGCATCCCTGCCGGGAGGAAATCAGCGGCTTGCCAATATCAAAATGTTGTTGACAAAGGCGGAAACCTTTGAAAAGTCCAGTTACAGCGGTCTGTTTCATTTTATCCGTTATATCGAAAAAATCCAGAAATATGAGGTGGAGTCAGGGGAAGCCGCAACGCAGGAGGAAGCCGCGGATGTGGTGCGTGTGATGACCATTCATAAAAGTAAGGGATTGGAGTTTCCGGTCTGTATTTTAGCCGGCTGTGCCGGACAGTTTAATATGAGGGACACGGAAAGTTCTCTGATCTGCGAATCGGATCATGGGATTGGACTGGATTATGTGGATCTGAATAGACGGGTGAAACATAAGGATATCCGCAAGCGTTTTCTGGCAAGGTATATGCAGGAAGACAGTCTGGGAGAAGAACTGCGTGTGTTATATGTGGCAATGACCCGTGCGAAGGAAAAACTGATCATGACCGGGTTTTGCAAGGACTTTGAAAAACTCCCCATACAGGGTGAAAATAAGAGCAAAGATCTTCTGCCATTTTTAGAGCGCAGACGTGCGAAATCTTATCTGGACTGGATTTTGAAAGCCGACAGTCCGCTTGTGCAGCTTTCCTTGTATACGGCGCAGGACTTAGAAACAGAAAGTTTACAAAAAGATATAAAGTCACAGTGGACTAAAGAAATGCTGCTTAAGGCAATGGATTCAGCAGATTCCATGGAATCAAAAGATTCCATGAAGGGGGAGCGGCAGGATACAGAGGGATTGAGTGAACTGCTTACCTTCCGCTATCCGCATGAATACCTGCAAAATCTCTATGCCAAAACTTCCGTATCGGAACTGAAAATGGCGGCGATACATGGTGCTTATGAAAAACAGTCCCTGGAAGAAACGCCCTTTATGCTTTTCCCCACGGAGGAGATCGTGCCCTATATTCCTAATTTTGCCAAAGAAAGCACCGAAGTAAGCGGTGCGGCAAGGGGTAGTGCCTATCACAGGGTGCTGGAATTGCTGGATTATGCAAAATGGTATAAGGATGCAGGAAATGACAGGAAGGAATGCCTTTTGTTTTTACAAAACAGCATGGAAGAGTTTGTAAAAAGCGGGCGCATGACACAGGAAGAAGCGGATATGGTGGATCCTTGCAAGATCACAGGTTTTCTTCTTTCACCCATAGCGGCAAGAATGGCAAAGGCGCAGAGCAAAGGCGCGCTGTATAAGGAAAGACCGTTTGTGCTCGGCATTGAAGCAAGCCGTTTGGAGGAAGGCTTTCCAAAGGAGGAAAAGGTCCTGATTCAGGGTATCATCGACGTGTATTTTATCGAAGAGGACGGAATCGTATTACTGGATTATAAAACGGATGTCGTAAAGACACCGGAAGAATTAAAGAACCGTTACGAGACCCAGATTCTATATTACACCGAAGCCCTGGAGAAAATCACAGGGCTTACGGTAAAAGAAAAAATCCTGTATTCATTTTCACTGGGACAGGAATGCCGGTATTAGTTAGCTTCGTGCGATCTTTTTTAACTCTCCAAACGCGTTTCGCACGGGTGGAAGTGCCAAAAGAAGAAGCGTTAAGATCACTTCGGGCAGGATATAACTCATGTTATAGAGGATGCCTGCCCAGATGGCAGCGAGGTTCCCAAGAGCATCCCCCACGTATTCGGTGTAAAAAATGACACCGGAAATACAATGGACAAAGAGCCTTCCCATGGAACCGAAAAGATAGCCTTTTACGAGACCGTTTTTGGATTCACAAAAAAAGCCGGAGAGTCCGAGTGCGCCAAAGGCAAGGGGATAATCCAGTAAAACCTGTAACGGATGTACCACATACGGACCGGTAATAAACTGAAGGACCCCATAGGTAAATGCGGCGATCAGGCCGATCTTAGCACCATACCAGTGGCCGATCAGACAGATCACGAGCATGGAAAACAATGTGACGCTTCCCCCGAAAGGAAGGGAGGGAAGTTTTAAAACAGTGGCGATGACAGTTGCCAGTGCAATTGCCATTGCACTGAAGACGATTTGTTTGGTTGTGATTTTTGACATAAAAAAACCTCCTGATTATGCATAGGAGGAAGTTCATCTAATAGGAAAATGCGAAGGTTAGAAGGTATGAATGTGATTGATGAAATTCATGCACGCATTTTCGTATCATATGTGCTTCCTTACGCCGGTATTATCCGGTTCAAGTGATGAGGGTTAGAACCAAGGTTCAATCTCAGCAAACGCTCCCCTAGCATGTATTTTATTTTTGTGCTATGTCTGAAAACTTAGCAACTTCACTCTCAATGTAATCGCAGTTTTTAAAATTGTCAAGGG
>CAYLSH010000014.1:13608-32851 GCA_964386235.1 uncultured Lachnospiraceae bacterium
GAAAACTTAGCAACTTCACTCTCAATGTAATCGCAGTTTTTAAAATTGTCAAGGGAAAATTATGGAAGAGAATAAAAAAATATATGAATTGATAGATCGGTTAAGAACAAATAACAAACTTTCCAAGGCTGAATATGTCTGCCTTTTAAGCAATGCCACGCCGCAGGCAGCAGAGTATCTGCGAAGGGAAGCCTGCAGGGTGCGTGAGGAAGTCTATGGAAAGCAGGTATATATCAGAGGGCTGATCGAGATCAGTAATATCTGTAAAAATGACTGCTTTTACTGCGGTATCCGTAAGAGCAATCCGCATGTACAGCGCTATCGCCTGTTGCCGGAGGAGATCCTGGCCTGTTGTCGGGAAGGATATGAACTGGGATTTCGGACGTTCGTGCTGCAGGGAGGCGAAGATGCCTACTACACGGATGATATATTATGTAAACTTATAAAAGAAATCAAACGGGCACATCCCGATTGTGCCGTGACCCTGTCTTTGGGAGAACGGGACAGGGAGAGTTACAGGCGGCTTTATGATGCGGGAGCGGACCGTTATCTGTTACGCCATGAAACGGCGGATCCCGGGCATTACCGTATGCTTCATCCGCAGGACATGTCCCGGGAAGAAAGGATGCGCTGTCTGCGTAATCTAAGACAGATCGGGTATCAGACCGGATGCGGCATGATGGTGGGATCCCCTCATCAGAATGTGGAGCATCTGGCAGAAGATCTTGTTTTTATCGATACGTTTTTGCCCGATATGTGTGGGATCGGTCCTTTTATTCCGGCAAAACATACACCTTTTGAAAAAGAAAAGGCAGGAAGCGTGGACCTGACCTGTTATCTGCTATCCATTATCCGACTGATCAGACCGAATATCCTGCTGCCGTCCACAACGGCGCTGGGAAGTCTCGATCCGATGGGAAGGGAAAAGGGAATCCTGTCGGGAGCCAATGTGGTCATGCCCAATTTATCGCCGGAAAATGTCCGCAGCAAATACAGTTTATACGATAACAAGGTAAGCGACGGCGCAGAGTCGGCACAGAGTACGCAGTCCTTGCAGGAGAGGATGCGTGCCATCGGCTATGAGATCGTGACAGACCGTGGTGATATCAAAAAATAAATAAATGCCATAGAGGCAGAATGAGAGGCAGAAAAATGATACAATACAATCCAAAGTCCATGAAAGCAGAAGAATTTATCCATGACGGAGAGATCTTAGAGACACTGGCGTATGCTGAGGCCAATAAGGATAATCTGACATTGGTGGATGAAATCTTAGAAAAAGCACGTCCGAAAAAGACTGAAAACGGCTACGTCTGCGCCGGCTTAACACACAGGGAAGCCTCCGTATTGCTTGCCTGTGAGGATCCGGAGAAGATCCGGAAGATGAATCAGATCGCAGAAGAGATCAAACTGGCTTTTTACGGAAACCGCATCGTAATCTTTGCACCCCTGTATTTGTCCAATTACTGTGTCAACGGCTGTGTGTATTGCCCGTATCATATGAAAAATAAGCACATTCCCCGTAAGAAACTGACGCAGGAAGAGGTGCGGGCAGAAGTGATCGCACTGCAGGATATGGGACATAAACGACTGGCGATCGAAGCAGGGGAGGACCCGGTAAACAATCCGATTGAATATATCTTAGACTGCATCAAAACCATATACAGTGTGCATCATAAAAACGGGGATATCCGCCGTGTCAACGTCAACATTGCGGCTACGACGGTGGAAAATTACCGTAAATTAAAAGAAGCCGGGATCGGCACCTATATTTTATTTCAGGAAACCTATCACAAAGAAAGTTATGTAAACCTACATCCCACAGGTCCCAAACATGATTATGCGTATCATACAGAAGCCATGGATCGTGCCATGGAAGGCGGAATTGATGACGTTGGCCTTGGGGTATTGTTTGGATTGGAATTATACAAATACGAATTTGCAGGGCTTTTGATGCATGCGGAACATTTAGAGGCAGTACATGGTGTGGGACCGCATACGATCAGTGTACCCCGTTTAAAACGTGCGGATGATATTGATCCCGATCAGTTTGACAATGGAATCGATGATGATACCTTTGCCAGGATCGTCAGCTGCATCCGTCTTGCGGTGCCTTATACAGGGCTGATCATTTCCACAAGGGAAAGTGAAGCCGTCAGAACCAGACTGCTCAATCTGGGGGTATCCCAGGTATCCGGCGGTTCCCGTACTTCCGTGGGAGGATATGCGGGATATGATGAAAATGACCGTCCCCATGATACGGAACAGTTTGATGTTTCCGATCAGCGAAGTCTGGATGAAGTGGTGTGCTGGCTGATGGAAAACGGACACATCCCTTCTTTTTGTACGGCTTGTTACAGGGAAGGACGTACCGGGGACCGTTTCATGAGTCTGTGCAAAAACGGCCAGATCTTAAACTGCTGTCATCCCAATGCCCTTATGACATTGTCCGAATATCTGGAAGATTATGCTTTACCCCGGACAAAAGAACTGGGCTATCAGATGGTAGAGGAAGAACTAAAACGGATTCCGACGCAGAAAGTAAGACAGATTGCAGAGGAAAACATCGGACAGATCAGGGCATCCAACCGCCGGGACTTCCGGTTTTAGAAAAGCTTTTTTAGAAAAAAATTTAGGAAATGGACTTTTTAGGAAAGGAAAAAAGATATGGGACTTCAGAATACCCCCTCGGGGGAAAGACTGCATATCGGTTTTTTTGGCATGCGCAACGCGGGCAAATCCAGTCTCGTTAACTGTCTGCTCAATCAGCAGCTTTGCGTGGTGTCCGATGTGAAAGGAACCACAACGGATCCGGTTAAAAAAGCAATGGAACTTCTCCCCTTAGGACCGGTAGTAATCATGGATACGCCGGGCCTGGATGATGAGGGGGAACTGGGGGCACTCCGTGTGCAGAAGACGATACAGATCCTTTCGCAGACGGATCTGGCGGTTGTGGTAGTGGATGCCACCAGAGGATTATGTAAACCGGACGAAGAACTGCTGGCACTTTTAGACAAGCGAAAGATTCCCGGCCTTATCGTATATAATAAAGCCGATCTGTTACAGACAGATACCTCTGTACGGACGGAAAGTAACGCGGTGTATGCCAGCACACTTACCGGAAAAGGCATGGAAGAGATCAAAAAAAGACTGGGCGAAATGGGAAAAGCAATCTCCCAAAACAGCGTGATCGTGTCCGATCTGATTCAGCCGCATGACCTTGTGCTTTTGGTGACACCGTTAGATGAATCCGCTCCCAAAGGCAGGCTGATTTTACCCCAGCAGATGACAATACGGGATATTTTAGATGCCCACGGAATCGTGATAACCTGTCAGGATACGGAAGTAGAGCAGACGCTTGCATGTCTGAAAAACCGGCCCAACCTGGTAATCACGGATTCCCAGGTGTTTAAACAGGTAAGCGAAGTCGTGCCGGATACCATTTTACTGACTTCTTTTTCCATCCTGATGGCAAGATATAAGGGAAATCTGAAAGAACTGGTAAAAGGTGCGAACGCCCTTTCCGGGCTGAAAGCCGGGGATCATGTTCTGATCTCGGAAGGCTGCACGCATCATCGCCAGTGCGGGGATATCGGAACGGTCAAGATGCCGCAGTGGATCAGAAACTATACGAAGATTACGGAAAAAGGAGAGAAAGGACTGCGTTTTTCCTTTACTTCGGGTACGGAATTTCCGGAAGATCTTACCGGTTATGATCTGATCGTGCATTGCGGCGGCTGTATGTTAAATGAAACCCAGATGAAATATCGCATCGACCATGCCCTGCAAAACGGCGTTCCCATTGTCAATTACGGGATTGCGATCGCAAAGATGCATGGCATCTTAAAGCGCAGTGTGGAGCCATTTGCGGATATCTGTAAACTTTTGGGAGAAAAGGATGAAAAATAAGCGTAAAACCGATTTTTTACTGTTGTTTGTCCAAGGAGGGGCAGCGGCTCTTTTTTTTAATATTCTATATGCTTTGTTGGGAATCACGGAAAGTTCAGAAGAATACGCGCAGGTGGCGGATAAACAGTTCGCATATCCGCTCTGGATGGGTATTTTGCTCTATGGAATCCTTTCGCCGATTATCGAAGAGATTTTATTTCGGGGTGCCCTGTACAATTTGTTGAAAAAATTCTTTGGATGGATCTTTGCCATGGTTGGTTCCGCCATTATATTTGGTCTGTACCATGGAAATATCGTGCAGGCATCCTATGGGTTTTTCTTAGGAATGCTGATTGCCTTTTTTTATGAACGATACGGCTCTTTTCTTGTGCCCGTTTTACTGCATAGTGCAGCCAATGTGTGCGTATACATTGTATCAGACAGTCCGCTGCTTCTCAAAGTGCTTGTCAACTGGACCGGATGCTTTGCCTGTGGTATACTGACGATTGTGTTGGCATGGATATTGGTATCCCATACGAATGAGAAAGCAACATGGACATAAATGAGAGTGGTAAGACATCAAAAGTCATAAGAAAATAGATTTAGGTATTGAAAATTGAACGAATATTTGGTAATATACCAATACAAACGTATGTTCTGCAAGACGTTGGTATGGATTACAGTATGACATATAACGTCATGACAGGCATCGGGATTACAGATGCAGTCATGACGGGAATAGAAAAGGGAATCGCAATCGCCGGTCATGAGACTGTTTAATCCAACAGGGAAGTATGGGTGTTCGTGAGGAACCCGGTATCTTAACAGATGCTGCTAAGTATGCTGTGGCGTGCAATGGTTCGGCCGAATATGGTCGAATTTTGCTAAATTAAGGCATTTTGCACGCTAACCATTCTTTCTTTTAAAAAAATTTGTTAAAAACGAACATTTACATATTTTTGGCAAAAATGTAAGATACTTCTATTATGGAATCCGAAAACGTTTTCGCTGGGAAAGAGTTTTGATCTCCCAAGTGAAATTGGTTACAGCTGGAAGCCTATATAGGACGGCAGCGTTTGGTTTATAAGGAGGTGTCGTTATGTGTCAGTATAAGATCAGACTGCATCCGAACGAAGTGAAAGACTTTGTAAATGCGGCAAGCAGATGCGATTTTGAGATTGATATCTGTTATAACCGTTACATTGTGGATGCCAAATCCATTGTCGGTGTACTTGGTTTGGATCTTAGGCAGGTTCTGACAGTAACATGTCATGGCTACGATAAGAGTTTTGATGGTTTGATGAGAACATATTCCATCGCTAGTTAAATGGAAACGAGATGAAACAGTCCTTTCTTTTGGAAGGGGCTGTTTTTATGTAACTGGGAAATTTCGCTGAAATTACCGATTACATAAAAACACTCCGTGAGGATGCGCACGCTTTTGCATAGGTAATCCTTGAAGAAAAAGACATTTGATAGTAAAATTGAGAAAGTATAAGAATCCGCAGGAAAGGAATGGATTGGGTTATTTTATGAAAAAATTAGTCGTGATCATCAATGGCAGTGGGGGAGTAGGGAAAGATACGCTCTGCGAATTTGCAAAAGATATTTTTTGTGTGAGAAATATTTCGGCGATTACCCCGATCAAAGAAATTGCCATGGCATATGGATGGAAAGGAGAAAAGGACGCAAAGGCGCGTAAGTTTTTAGCGGACTTAAAAGCCGCTTTTGTTGCTTATAATGATCTTCCCTTTCTTTATATCAAAGAGCAGTACCACTCTTTTATGGAAGATGAAAAAGAGCAGATTTTGTTTATCCATATCCGGGAAGCGGGTGAGATCGACAAAGTCAAGCAATACATAAAGACACCCTGTGTGACGCTTCTTATCACAAGGGAAAGCAAGGAAAAGCAGTGCTGGGGCAATTCCTCCGACGATAATGTGGCTTGTTATACCTACGATCATCAATATGCGAATGATTGTACGTTACAGGAAGCAGGAAAAGATTTTAATCGATTTTTAAAAGAAATTTTTGATACATGCAGCGCAGAGTAAACAGGCAGCTGGCTGTTTGTCCTTAATCGCAGTGTAACCCCATGAAGATGCTTGCACCCAAAAGAATTACTTGTTATACTAAAATAATATGACATGTGATAAATATGGCAGAATTACTAAATGTTGGAATGAATCAAGGGCGAAGCGAATATGCAGTTAAAAGAAAAGAAAAAAATCCGAAGAAAACGTTACAGAAGAGGAAAAAAGAGCAGAAATACAGAACTTGCAGTTAAGATCACACTTGTGTGTGTGTGCGTGGCAGCGGGAATAACGGGAGTTTTCTTTTACTTGGGAAAAGAAGAGGTTAAACTTTCGGAACTGACAAAAGTGTCGTTGATCGGATATGACTCTGAAGGAAAAATCAGTGCGCAGATAGATGCAACGGCATTGGAAGAGGAAGTCCCAAAGGTGGAAGAACTCCTGGATACGGTGGAAATGGAATTTTCCATGCAGGAACATCTTTCCAATGGAGATACGGTAAGGATTTCCTATGTATATGATGAAGAATTGGCAAAAGAACTGGATATAAGAGTCAGCGATAATCCTTCGGTACTGACCGTGGAAAACCTCCCCGAGGCGGAGATGATCAGTCTTGCGGATTTGTTTGCGGATGTGGAACTTGTTATGGAAGGCGTGGCTCCGGCACTTACAGTACAGGTGGAGAACCACAGCGAACATCCTTACATACAGACCATGGATTTTGTGATCCGTGATCAGAAGGAATATTATAAGAAGGGGGATACCATCATCGTGGATGCAGTATTCTCACAGGAAGATGCGATTGCTTACCGCTACGCGGTGGAAGAGGGCGAGGATGGTTACAGTCATGCATATGTATTGGATCAGGTGGACAGTTATCTGACCGGTGCGGAGCAGTTGACGGAGGAAGATAAAGATACACTGATTGCAAAAGGAACCCAGTGCTTTACGGATGCGAATGAATATGGGCTGAGAATCTTTAGTGAAGCGGGATGCATGCCAATCTGGGTGAATAAAAAAACGACTTTCACATGGCAGAACCCCTATGTGATCTCCATGTATTTTAATACGGCAAAAGAAGAAGCGATTGGAGAAACCGGAGTGATGATCAATGATATTAAGATCGTCTACGGAGTGACGCTGATGCAGGCAGATGGAGTGCATTGTGATGCAGAGATCGTGGTAAGATTTGACGGACTGCTCTTAAAAGCGGATGGCACGGTTGATCTTTCCCTTGACTCCGGAAGTATGATTTCGGCGTCGCATAAGGATAAGTTTATTAAGGATATCGTTCATAATACCTATGTGGATGAAAAATACGATTCGGAAAGGATTTTATAACTGTTATAGGCAATTGCTGGCAGAAAGGAAGGATTAACTTGATCGGACAGAATATGACACAGGAAGAGAAAGTGAACTATATGACAACCAAAGCGGTACCGCCACTCATTTGTGAGTTGGCGGTTCCTACTATTATCAGCATGTTGGTGACGGCATTTTATAACATGGCGGATACGTTTTTTGTAGGGAAGATCAATACGCAGTCCACGGCAGCAGTCGGGATCGTATTTACGGTGATGGCACTGATACAGTCATGTGGATTCTTTTTTGGGCATGGAACGGGCAATTATATTTCCCGAAAATTAGGGGCAAGAGAATACCGGGATGCAGAAATCATGGCGGCAACGGGCTTTTTCCTCGCCTTTATTTGCGGGATTCTTTTGGGCGGACTGGGATTGTTTTTTTTAGATCCCTTTGCCATCCTTTTAGGATCTACGCCAACGATCCTGCCTTATACCCGAGAATATTTACGGATCATTTTGATTGGGACACCGTTTATGATGTCATCGTTTGTACTGAATAACCAATTGCGGTATCAGGGAAGTGCCGCTTATGCCATGGTTGGTATTGTGACCGGTGCGGTGGTCAATATCGTACTGGATCCCATCTTTATTTTTAAGTTTGATATGGGAGTTGCGGGAGCAGCACTGGCAACCGTGCTCAGTCAGGTGCTCAGTTTCATTATGCTTTTTGTGGGAACCATAAGAGGTGGTAATATCCGGATTCATATCCGCAATTTTAAACCAAGCAAGGAGCGTTTTTATGAAATTTTCAGAGGGGGATTTCCTTCCTTATGCAGACAGGGACTTGCCAGCGTTTCCGGTATCTTTTTAAACCATATGGCGGGCAGTTATGGCGGAATGTATGGGGATGCAGCAATCGCTGCCATGTCCATTGTGACAAGAATCTCCACATTTGCTAATTCTGCATTAATTGGATTTGGACAGGGCTTTCAGCCGGTATGCGCTATGAATTATGGAGCGGGCAAATATGAGCGGGTGCGGGAAGGTTTTTGGTTCTGCGTAAAATATGCTATTGTTTTCCTGGTTGTGATCGCAGCACTGGGATGTGTGTTCGCACAACCGCTTGTCAGTATCTTCAGAAAGGATGACTCGGATGTGATTCGGATCGGAACGCTGGCACTGAGAATGCAGTGTATTGTCTTTCCGCTCAATTCGTGGATTATGATATGTAACATGATGCTCCAATCCATAGGAAGGGCGGCAAAAGCGTCCGTTGTGGCAGCAGCACGTCAGGGCTTGTTTTTTATACCGTTGATTTTGATTCTGCCGCACTTTATGGGGCTATTTGGAGTGCAGAGTTGCCAGATGTTTTCTGACATTGGCTCCTTTATGCTGGCCCTTCCCATTGGTCTTAGTGAATTAAAACATATGAAAACTATGGAAGAGAATCAAAAGTTTGATCAAAATAACAGTTAAGGAGGCGGATATGTTTGAACGGATTGACTATGTAGTAGCACGTTTGGACGGGGATTATGCATTTTTAGAACGTGTGGATGCAGAGGATGCAGAAGAAAAATGTGTAGCAAGGGCGTTATTACCGGAGAGTATCAACGTGGGAACGAAACTTTCTTACGAGATGATGCAGTATGAAGTGATTCAATAGGGGGAATCTGAGAAGAAAAATAGTATAACAAAGGAGAACGGTAGCAATGGCGCAGGAAAGTTTGATCTTAACGAATGAAAAATGTGTTGGCTGTAACAAATGCATCAGTGTCTGCAGTTGTGTGGGCGCAACGGTGGCGCACAAAACGGAAGATGGAAGAAACGTGATCAATGTAGACGGCAGTAAGTGTATTGCCTGCGGTGCCTGTTTTGATGCATGCGAACACAATGCCAGAGAATTTGTGGATGATACGGAAAGATTTTTTGAAGATTTGAAAAAAGGCGAGAAAATATCACTCCTTTTGGCTCCGGCGTTTCTTGCCAATTATCCAAGTGAGTATGAAAGTATTCTTGGTGGGTTAAAACAACTTGGTGTAAATCGGATACTCAGTATTTCATTTGGCGCAGATATTACCACATGGGCGTATCTGAATTATGTAAAGAAGAATCATTTTGTGGGTGGGATATCCCAGCCCTGTCCTGCTGTTGTGGGCTATATTGAACGGTATATTCCGGAATTGATCCCTAAGTTATTTCCGGTACAGAGCCCGATGATGTGCGGGGCTATCTATGCACGCAAGCACATGGGCATTACGGATAAACTTGCCTTTATCAGTCCTTGCGTGGCTAAGAAGATGGAAATGGAATCGGAAAGAGGAAAAGGACTGATTTCATACAACGTGACGTTTGATCATCTGTTGGATTATGTAAGGAAACACAATATCAAAGGTCCTTCTGCTAAAGACGAGATTGAATATGGTCTCGGCTCTGTGTACCCGACACCGGGTGGACTGAAAGAAAATGTATTCTGGTTTTTAGGCGAGGATGCATTGGTACGTCAGGTAGAAGGCGAAAAGCATATGTATCACTACCTGGAAGAAAACAAGGAGAATATCACAAAGGGAAAATACCCTTATCTTTTTGTGGATGCGCTCAATTGTTATGCAGGTTGCCTGTACGGTACGGCTGTGGAGCCCCAAAAGGCTAAGAAAGAAGATGCGGTCATTGAAATGATGAAAATCCGTGAGCAGAGTAAACAGAACCGGGCAGGTGCGTGGTCACGGAAACTTACACCGAAGCAGCGTTTGAAAAAATTAAACAGACAGTTTGCAAAACTGGATCTGAATGATTATCTTTGCTCTTATACAGATCGTTCTGCCGGATGTACTTGTGAAAAACCGGATGATGCACAATTAGAAGCAATCTTTCTTTCCATGGGAAAGGAGACCAAAGAATCCAGAAATATTAACTGCTCCTGCTGTGGATATGAGACCTGCCATGATATGGCGGTTGCGATCCACAATGGATTTAACTATAAGGACAACTGTATCCATTATCTGAAAGATGAAGTAGAGGCAGAAAAGCATCATGCCTTAGAACTTGCTAAGCAGGTTGAGGAAGAAAAGAATATCGTAAGCAACCAGAGAGAAAAGATTGTACATACGGTTTCAGACATCAATGATGAATTCCAGGTAATCTACAAATCAGTCGTAGACATGACAGAAGGCAATAGCAACAGTGCCAAAGAATGTTCAGATATATCAGGAAGAATGTCTGAAATCCGTAATTTCTGTGAAGAACTTGATGGCGCATTGAAACAGATCAACATGCATATCAAGGAATTAACGGATAACAATGCCGAAGTGGTATCGATCGCTTCACAGACCAATCTCCTTGCCCTGAATGCTTCTATCGAAGCGGCAAGAGCCGGTGAGGCAGGAAAGGGATTTGCGGTTGTGGCAGATGAGATCAATCAGTTAGCATCCAGTTCCCGTACAACAGCTTCTAAGAGTGGCGAGACACAGGTTAAGATCGTGACCGCGATCGATAAGATCATGGAGGATACCCAAAAACTCTTAGACACGATTTCGGATGTGAACGGCAGAACGGAGAATCTGGCAGCCGTAGCAGAGGAGATCGCAGCAAGTGCCGATATGATTCTTGCTTCTTCTAACAACGTAAAAGAAAGTTTAAATGAGATTTCACAATAAATATAAGCATACAAAAAACAGCGGCTTTGGACCGCTGTTTTTGTATTCTGTTCCCATTCCGGTATCGAAATGTCGAAATGGGATGTTAACGATAGTTTTATTTTTTTAGATTATCAAAATATTTCTTGGTTTCTTTTACACACACACCGCTTAATGCGATCAGAGCGATCAGGTTTGGAATCGCCATCAGTCCGTTGAAGATGTCGGCGATAGTCCATACAGCACTAACAGTCATGAAAGGTCCAATGAATACGGCTAAGATGTATAACCAACGATACCCTTTTACAACTTTCATATTGCCTTTGAATAAGTATTCCAGACATCTTTCTGAATAGTAATCCCAGCCTAAGATGGTAGTAAAGGCAAAGAATACCAGACAAAGCATCAGGATGAATGCGGATACATGGGGCGGGAAGGGAAGTCCCTGTTCAAAAGCGTGGGAGGTAACGGCTACACCGTCAATTCCCTGTTCCATGGCATATGTATGGGATCCTGTCAAAACAATGGAAAGACCGGTCATTGTACAAACAATGATAGTATCAATAAAAGTACCAAGCATGGAAATCAGTCCCTGTTTTACCGGATCGTCCACGGTAGCAGTACAGGCTGCAATCGGAGCACTACCAAGACCGGCTTCGTTTGAGAAAATACCTCTTGCAATACCTTTCTGCATGGCAACGATCATGGCACCAAGGGCACCGCCTGTTACGGCGCGAAGTCCGAAAGCACTTTGTACGATCTCAACAAAGGCAGCAGGTACTTCTGTAATATGTGTAAAGATAATGATCAAAGCGGCAATAATATAAAGGATTGCCATAAAAGGTACGACAATTTCAGATACCTTGGAAATTCTTTTTAAACCACCGATGATGACCAGGGCAACACAAACGGTTAAGATCAGACCGGCGATAACAACTGTCCAGGAATAATCACGTCCAAATAAGGAAATGCTCCAGGCATTATTGGGATCAAAATAATTGTTCACGGCACTGGTAATACCATTGATCTGTGTGAAAGTACCAATACCCATAAGACCAACACACACACCAAAGAAAGCGAAGATCTTAGCAAGCCATGTCCATTTCTTTCCCATTCCTTTTTCAATATAGTAGAACGGACCGCCTACGATGTGGCCGTCTTCGGCAACGTGACGGTATTTTACGGCAAGCATACATTCTGCATATTTGGTAGCGATGCCGACAATGGCTGCCACCCACATCCAGAACAGTGCGCCGGCACCTCCGGCAACAACGGCTGTAGCAACACCGACAATGTTACCGGTACCGATGGTAGCGGAAAGGGAAGTACAAAGAGCGGCAAAACTGGATACCTCTCCGTTTTTGCCATCTTTTTCATTTTTAAACATATACTTAAAAGCAAGTATTAGTTTGTGAAACTGCAATCCTCTCAAACGGACGGTCAAAAAGACACCGGTTGCAAGGATCATGACGATCAGGGGCACACCCCATACGAAATCGTCGATTGCGGTTAAGATGTTGTTGATAGTTTCAAACATAGTTCATTCTCCTCCTGCCTCATAGGGCTTTGTTTTGTGTTTTTTGGGAAAACAAAAAGAGCTAATGATCAATCATCAGCCCCTAAAGAGTAGAACATGCATATTGTGATGCTCTGTCCTTTTGCCTGAGAGATAGGCTTACGTTCGTAAGCTGTACACCTTCGGCGCTTTACTGGCAGTAAAGACTCTCCAGAGAATATGTTTACCGTCTATAAGCATAACATAAATATGGGGCTTGTCAAATTTTTTTTGAAACTTTGTCGCGGAACTCCGTGTTGACTTGGGTTTTCCCATATATTATAATCAAAAGCAAATTTGCGTCGAAATTGGATGCAAAAAGTAAGATAAGCATCACCTTTGAGTGATAGGAGAGGAGACATTATGAGTGATTCAATGGGATGGATTTTACTTGCATTTGCGCTCTATCTGCTGATGATGGTCGTGATCGGAGCGGTATGTGCTAAGAATAATTCCAGTTCAGAAGATTATTTTCTGGGAGGAAGAAATCTGGGGGCCTTTGTAGCGGCACTTTCCGCACAGGCTTCGGATATGAGTGGCTGGCTGCTTATGGGATTGCCCGGAAGCATATATGCATTGGGAACCGGTCAGTGCTGGATCGCAGTCGGACTTTTTCTGGGAACCGTGTGTAACTGGTTGTTTATTTCAAAAAGACTGAGAAGATATACGATACGGGCGAACAATTCGCTGACGCTTCCCATGTTTTTTGAGAATCGTTTCCATGATCAGAAAAAGATCCTGCTTGGCGTATCTTCCGTTACGATCGTTGTATTCTTTTTGGTGTATACGGCATCAGCGCTTGCAGCGGGCGGCAAACTCTTCCATTCCATTTTCGGGATTGATTATAAGATTGCCTTGACGATCGGAGCGGTTGTAATCCTTGTCTATACCTTTATGGGTGGTTTCTGGGCAGTGTGTGCAACGGACTTTGTGCAGGGTTCTCTAATGTTGGTAGCTTTGCTGGCCGTGCCGATCTTAGCATTTGGTTTCCTAGGTGGGGACATAAATGCAGGACTTGCAGCAGCAGGGGTAAACAGCGATACCTTTTTAGATGTATTCTCCAGCACTGCCACCGGCAAATTCAGTGTGGTTGAGATCATTTCCCAATTAGCATGGGGACTTGGTTATATGGGAATGCCGCATATTCTGGTGCGTTTCATGGCAGTAAAAAGTGAAAAAGAATTGAACAAATCCAAAGTGATCGCCATTGTATGGGTTGCTTTATCCTTATTCTTTGCCGTTGCGATCGGTATGATCGGACGTGCGTATCTGCATCCGGCTGTTTTGACAGATGGTGCAGAAGAAAATGTATTTATCGAAATGATCATTAAACTGTTTACACAGGATATCCGAGTTCCGATCATTGGCGGTATCTTCCTTTGCGGAGTATTGGCAGCAATCATGTCCACTGCGGATTCACAACTTTTGGTCAGTGCTTCCAGCGTGGCTGAAGATATTTATCAGGGTGTACTTGGTAAAAAAGAGGATGACAAAAAGGTTATGATGGTAAGTCGTGTTACAGTATTTGTGATCGCATTGCTTGCTTATCTGATTGCATTGAATCCGAACAATTCCATCATGGGTCTGGTATCCAACGCATGGGCAGGCCTTGGTGCGGCATTTGGTCCGATCGTGGTAATGTCCTTATTCTGGAAACGGACCAATTTACAGGGGGCGATCGCCGGTATTGCTTCCGGTGCTCTTGCCGTTATCGTATGGGATTACATTCCGCTTGTAAGCGGTCAGACTCTCGGAGCGGCAACCGGTTTGTATTCTCTGTTAGTCGGATTTGTCCTCAGTTTGATCGTCATCATTGTGGTATCCTTATGTACAAAGGCACCAAGTGAAGAAATCCTTCAGGAGTTTGATGATGTTAAAAACGGTAATGTAGCAGGTATCTAATCCTGTGTTTGTGTGAAAAGGAAGGGTATGGAATATGCCATTCATTGAAGAAATTTTACGAGAAGCAAAAGAAAAAGCTGCGTCCGATGTGCATCTGACGGTTGGTATCCCGCCTAAGATGCGCGTAAACGGCAACCTGTATACCATGGATTATCCTAAGATGATGCCGGCGGATACCCTTGCGGTAGCGGATGCGATCATGAGTGAGAAGCAAAAAGAGGCGTTTGAAGAACGGGGGGAATACGACATGTCCTTTTCCATACCGGAATTAGGACGTTATCGTGTGAATGCCTATCATCAGAGAGGCTCGGTAGCGTTTGCCTTCCGTCTTGTGGGAACGACGGTTCCGTCACCGGAATCCTTAGGTGTGCCGGAGTCGGTAGTGGATCTTTACCAGAGAAAAAGAGGTCTGGTTCTGGTCACGGGTCCTACAGGAAGCGGTAAATCCACGACACTTGCAGCCATCATTGATAAGATCAACAATAACCGGGATGCCCATGTCATCACCTTGGAGGATCCGATTGAATATCTGCATCAGCATCGGATGTCGATGGTAAACCAAAGGGAGATTGGACTGGATTCGGAAAGTTATGCCAATGCGCTTCGTGCTGCATTGCGTGAAGATCCGGATGTCATCCTCGTAGGAGAGATGAGAGATTTTGAGACGATCAGCGTTGCCATTACGGCGGCAGAAACGGGACATCTGGTATTGTCCACTCTGCATACCATTGGTGCGGCAAGTACGGTGGATCGTGTGATTGACGTATTTCCGCCGCATCAGCAGCAACAGATTCGTGTACAGCTTGCCAATGTCTTAGAAGCCGTAATTTCCCAACAGTTGATTCCAACAGCGGATGGGAAAGGGCGTGTGGCGGCATTTGAGGTCATGCATGCGAACCATGCAGTTCGTAACCTGATAAGGGAAGGTAAATCCCATCAACTTCCCAGTGTTATGCAGACTAACCGTAAACTGGGCATGATGACCATGGACGAAGCTATCATACAGTTGTATTACGAAGGGAGGATTACCCGTGAACTGGCAATTCAGTTTGCGCAGAATCCCGACAGTATGGAAACCAAAATATAGAGAACTAATTGACAGCATCTGCGTTGGGCAGGTGCTGCTTTTTATATAAGACGGCGGTAAAACGATGGCAAAACCGCTGTAATAGGAAAAAATAAGCAAACGGTAAAAAACAACCAGAAAATGTATAAATAATGACAAATATATGTCATTTTTGTGAATGATGTGATATAATGTCGACAGACGATAACATATAGTGTGTATACGAATAAGCAGATATACTTATGAAATACGATACGAGGAGATAAAGGTGTGAATTTGGGTAGAAAAAGACTGAGACTGGGTGATTTGCTTGTCGATAACGGCGTAATTACACAAGAACAGTTGAACACGGCACTCCAGTTACAGGTGGGAACCGGTCGTAAACTCGGTGAGGTTTTGATCGATGAAGGCATTGCGGATGATGAGACGATTACCAGGGTCTTGAGCAGTCAGCTTGGTATTAAGATGATTGACCTGAGTAATATTGCGATTCCGGAAGAGATTCTGAATCTCGTTCCCAGTAGTGTCCTCAAGAAAAATAAGATGATTCCAGTTGAATATGGGGATAGTTTGAATGTCATCCGTGTAGCCATGGCAGATCCCATGGATTTGAATGCACAGGATGATATTTCCATTATTACGAATCTGGAGGTGGAGCCGGTTGCGGCAACCAACCGAAGCATCATGCTGGCACTGGACCGCTATTACGGTCGTGGGGATGTGGATACGGCACTGGAAGCCTATGCAAAGGAAAGAGAACTGCAGGAAGAAAGTCTGGACGACCTCTACGAAGCAGATGTAAACAGTTCGCCCATCGTAGTGTTGGTAAAAGAAATGATCGAGCAGGCTGTTCGTCAGCGTGCATCCGATATCCATATTGAGCCCATGGAGAGAAAAGTGCGTGTGCGTTATCGTATCGACGGTACGCTCTATGAAAGGGGCAGTTATAAACCGCAGCTCCTTCCGGCAATCTCTGCACGTATCAAGATCATTGGCGGCATGGATATCTCCGAGAAAAGAAAACCCCAGGACGGTCGTATTACCCAGGTGGTTGACCGTATGGAATACGACATCCGTGTTTCAGTCCTGCCGACTGTTTACGGAGAAAAGATCGTTATGCGTCTGACTTCCAAGAACGCCCTGACGAGAGAAAAGAGCCAGTTGGGATTAAAGCCGGACGAATTAAAGCAGTTTGACCATATCCTTGCCAATCCCCACGGAATCCTCTTAGTTACGGGTCCGACGGGAAGCGGTAAGTCCACCACCCTGTATACGGCACTAAGTGAACTGAATACGGGTGAGGTGAATATCATCACGGTAGAAGATCCGGTAGAAGCCAATATTGACGGCATCAATCAGGTACATGTCAATCCCAAGGCGGATCTGACCTTTGCATCGGCACTGCGAAGCATCCTTCGTCAGGACCCGGATATCATCATGATCGGGGAGATCCGAGACGGAGAAACCGCTTCGATTGCGGTACAGGCATCCATTACCGGACATATGGTGGTAAGTACCTTACATACCAACAGTGCGGCGGGAGCGATCACCCGACTGGCGGATATGGGAGTAGAACCCTATCTTTTAGCTGACTCCGTAGTGGGTGTTATTGCACAGCGTCTGGTAAGACGGCTCTGTCCTGCCTGTCGCAAACAAAAACTCGCCACACCGGAAGAAAAAGAACTTCTGAATGTACCTGCAGAACAGGAACTGACGATCTACGAACCCTGCGGTTGCAGTCAGTGTGATCATACCGGTTATCATGGACGAATCGGTGTATACGAGATTTTAGAGATGTCACCGACACTCAAGTCCATCATCAGCAAAAACGGTACGGCAGAAGACATAAAAGAACAGGCATTACAGGAAGGCATGCATACCTTACGCATGAGTGCCACCCGTTATGTACTCGACGGTATTACTTCCGTCAACGAGATGATGAAAGTATCGTTTGATATCTAATGAGATACACAAAAGGGGAAACCGGCTAATGGAGGAAGAAAAATGGCTACATATGGCTACGAAGCAGTGGATGCGACCGGAAAAGGCGTAAAAGGAAGCCTCGATGTCAATTCGATGGAGGCTGCCAGAGCAGAACTGAAAAAACAGGGACTTACCATTGTCTCTCTACAGGAACAGAGCATCCTGCAAAAGGATATCAATATTGACATCGGTGGCAAACCGACCACCAGGGATTTGAGTGTATTCTGCAGACAGTTTGTCAGCATCACCAAAGCCGGCGTGAATATCCTAGAAGCGTTAAGAATGCTCGTCGAACAGACGGAAAATAAAAAATTACAAAAAACACTTGCAGAAGTAAAAGCAGAAGTAGAAAAGGGAGAGACCTTAGCAGGCTCCCTGGGGAAATACCCCAAGGTATTCCCTTCTCTTATGATCAATATGGTGGCGGCGGGCGAAGCCTCCGGTAATCTCGAAACGGCATTTGACCGGGTTGCCACCCAGTTAGAGCGAAGCAACAAGACACAGTCCCTTGTCAAAAAGGCAATGATCTACCCGATCGTGCTTGCCTGCGTGGCAGTGGCGGTTGTCGTAGTTATGCTGGTGGTAGTAATCCCCTCCTATACGGAGATGTTTACGGACCTTGGCACGGAATTGCCGGGCATCACCAAGATGGTGGTGGCAATGAGTGATTTTATCATAGCCAGGTGGTATCTGATACTGGCGGTACTGATTGTTGTCGTACTGGGTGTCCGGGCTTATGCGGCAACGGACAGCGGCAAACATCTGATCGGTAAGATTGCCCTTTCCATTCCGGCGGTAAAGAATCTGGTAACCAAATCGGCAGCATCCCTGATGGCAAGAACCTTAAGTACCCTCTTAGGTTCCGGCGTTCCGCTGGTGGAAGCAGTGGAGATCGTGTCGGGTGTCATGAGCAATATCTGGTTTAAAGAAGCCTTGCAGAACGCCAAGTCGGAGATTATGCTCGGTATGCCCCTATCCAAACCACTGGAAGATTGCGGATTATTCCCACCCATGGTTTATCACATGATGCGGATCGGCGAAGAATCCGGTAACACGGAAGAAATGTTGGACAAACTTGCCGATTATTACGAAGAGGAAGTGGAACTGGCAGTCCAGTCTCTGATGGCAGCCATGGAGCCGATGATCATCATCGTGCTGGCGGGCATTGTCGGCGTACTGATCGCTTCGGTAATGGCACCGATGTTAACCATGTACGAAGCACTGGATAGTTTATAATAACGAATTATTCATTCCCGGTAGGGCGGGGATGTATAAGATATAAAGTACAATATATACGAAAAAGGAGAATTGTATTATGAACAAGAGAAACGAAAATGCAAACAAAGGTTTTTCACTCGTGGAATTAATCATTGTAGTAGCAATCATGGCAGTATTAATTGGTGTTTTGGCACCTCAGTACATGAGATATGTTGAGAGAACACGTCTTCAGAAGGATAATTCAGCAATAGCTGAAATTGCCAATGCTGCAAAAATAGCTATGGCTGATGAATCAATTAACAGCGCTACTACTTTGCCAGCAACATTGACAATAGGGGAAGATGGGAAAAAAATCGCTAAAGTAATAACGTTTGATGCTGCTACTGATCTTGGAAAAGAATTACAGGCAGTTATAGGTGCAAGTTATACAACATCTTCTAATGCTTATAAGAATTCAGAAAAAGCCATCGTTCTGACAATTTCAGAAACCTCTACAGGGTCAATTGAAGTTAAGGCAACGGCTGGCTGGATTGATGCTGTTGGAGAAGAACCTGGCGCTAAGACAGATTCTTTTTAAGTATTATTTTTGTCAGAAAGGCACAATAACATGCTCCCAACTATTATCCTCTACATAATCGTATTCCTTTACGGAATCGTGATCG
>CAYLSH010000015.1:0-30056 GCA_964386235.1 uncultured Lachnospiraceae bacterium
TTTTGTAATAGGGTATGAAAAAGGAGCCATATTTATACGGCTCCCTTTACTTTTAGTGAAAACTTCTGATCCAGTTTAATAAAGAATCATGATATACATTTTCTGCCACGTCCCGCTTCATCTGTTCCGTAAGCGGACCGTTTTTCTTCATTTTTTCTAAAATTGCATTCTGTAATTCCTCAATGGACATTTCTTCATACGGCTTTGATAAATCAAAAGCCCCCGTTTCTTTCTGAGAAATATCCTCTCCCTCTTTGGGTACGATCTCTTCCGGCGCGATCTCTTCCGGTGCGATCTCCTCTTGCTTTTCTTCTATCACCACAGTGACAGGTGAAAAATCAACTTCGCTTTCTCCCTGCGGAATCCAGATCTCTCCGGCATTGGCTTTAACCGTTACGCAGATACAGCCATTTTGCACCTGTATGTGTTCTCCGGAAAGTGCGCCCACGTACTCGGAAGCATTGCCACAACCAAGCGTCAGCGTTGCATCATTGTCACCATTATTGACCGATACCAGTACCGATTGTCCGTTGTAATTTCTGGAAAATGCGTAGGTGGTATTGGTCAGATGTTCCTCTTTATAATCTCCATTCCAGAGTGCAGGTGTATTCTGATGGATCTTTCCAAGCGCAGCAATCAGTTTCGTGCACTCATTCGTCTGATCCGCATCCTTATACTGTGCATAATCCAGTGCCGGTCTTAATGAGTCATCGGAATACCGTTCTTTTTTCCCTTCGATTCCAAATTCCGAACCATAGTAAAGGGATGGAATACCGGGCAGTGTATACAAAAGAATATGCACCGGAACATAGTGGCTTTTTTTGTGTAATTTGGTATAGATGCGTTCCACATCATGATTGTCCACAAAGTTATAGAGTTTCAGTCTGTTTGCAAACATATCCTGCAATCTTTTGACCGTATGGGCAATCTCAAAATAATTGTGATCATTGTGCCCGGAATACAGGGCTTTGTGCAACTGGTAATTGGTAACCGAATGCAATGTACCGTCATTTGCCCATCTGCTGTAATCGCCGTGGATTACTTCTCCCATCAGCCAGAAATCCGGTTTCACTTCATTTGCCACCTGACGCAGTGCCTGCATAAATGTAAAATCAAGCACATCCGCCGCATCCAGACGGATACCGTCGATGTCGAACCTGTCCACCCAGTAGCGGATCACATCACAGATATAATCCCGTACTGCCGGATTTTGCTGGTTTAATTTTACAAGGAGATTATAACCGCCCCAGTTTTCATAGGAGAAACCATCGTTGTACTCCGTATTGCCGGAGAAGTTGACATTACAATACCAGTCCCTGTAAGGAGAGTTTTCCCTGTTTTTTATAATATCCAAAAAAGCAAAAAAATCACGTCCGGTGTGGTTGAACACACCATCTAGAATAACCCGGATCCCCTGTTTGTGGCACTCTGCCACAAAGTCTGTCAGATCCTGATTGTCTCCCAGTCTGCTGTCTAATTTCTTATAATCCGTCGTTTCGTATCCATGTCCCACGGACTCAAAAAGCGGTCCGATATATATGGCATTGCAACCAATTTTTTTGATATGGGAGATCCACGGAAAAATCGTTCTCAAGCGGTGTACGGGCTCCTCATATGCATTCTGTTTGGGTGCTCCGCACAATCCCAATGGGTATATATGGTAAAAGACTGCTTCATCATACCAAGCCATTCCCTCTTCCTCCTGTCTCTTCAAATCTTTTACCATTATCCTACCAAATGCTAAAAAGGTCAATCCGCTTTCTATTCATCTTCTTTTGTATCATAACTGATCTTTACACGCTTAATCTCGCCCCATTTTGTCTTCTTGCCTCTCATATGCAATGGTGCAAACATACGTGTCAGCGCCATCACAATACGAAGAAGGACATTTTCCGGGATACAAAGTAAAAATGCCTTGATTACATCCTTGTATTTTACCCTTTGTTTACTCAGGAAGTTTCTGGAAACAAAGGAAATTACCGTCAAAACAGAACCAAATATCGCGTAAATAAAGAACAGTGCCAACATCGTCGGAAAATTTAGGATTCCAAAACAATATGCCAGGATGGTAATAATAATACCAAACAATTCAATAAACGGTGATAACAGTTCGTAAAACAGGTAATAAAAATAACTGGCAATTCCCATCGTTTTCTTGTGCAGGGTCATACTCTGGATCAAACCGATATGCCATCTTCTACGCTGCTTAATCAGGTCACGCAAACGCTCCGGTGCCTGTGTCCAGCAGACAGCATCATACGCATATTTAATGGAATAGGGCAGCCGATTGGAGCGATGATATACATGGAGTTTCATAATCAGTTCCATATCTTCTCCCATGCAATTTGCTTTATACCCGCCAACGTCAATGACCGCATCTTTTTTAAACAGACCGAATGCACCCGAAATGATCAGATTGGCATTGAATTTGTCCAGCAGGATTCTTGAAGCAAGGAAGGAACGCTCATATTCCAATACCTGGAATGCCGGCACCAGTTTTTTGGGAAGATGCATTTCCACCAGTTCGCCATTCTTAAAAACACTGTCATTGGAAATACGGATCATACTTCCCACTGCTACAACATCCTGGTTTTCCAGAACCGGGATCGCAATCTTGGTAAGTGCGTCCTTTTCCAGGATCGAATCGGCATCCATACAGATAAAATACGGATACTGGGAAGCATTGATACCCATATTGATACTGTCCGCTTTACCACCGTTTTCTTTGTTGATCAGCGTGATGGATACATTGTTGCCTCCAACCCCTTCATAAATATCCACTACATCCTTGCATTCCACCTGTCGTCTGATTGGGCGAAGTACTTTATGTAAACCAAAATTCCGAATCACAACATCCGCCGTATTATCCTTGGAACCATCGTTTACCACAATAATCTCATAACTTTTATAATCCAGACGAAGCAGGGATTTTATAGTTTCGCTAATCGTAATTTCCTCATTGTATGCCGGAACAATAATACTGACCGGAACATAATAATCATGATGGATTTCATTACGCAGTTGTTTCTTTTTCAGGCCCTCAAATACTTCATTACTTCCCACGATTACGGAAAAGAACAAAAAGGAAGCATATCCGATTAAATAGACTACAAAAAAGATTTCGGTAAATGCCACAATGCTTTTTACAATACTCATCCAATCCATTATTTCTCTTCCTCCTCTTTATGAATCATCTCCGTTATATAAGCGGACATTTCTTCATCGTTCTGGTACTGGTAACGAAGTATTTCATTCGTATACTTATCCTTCAATGCGATGATCTGTGCGATTTCATCCTTTTCCAAACCGTTTTTCTTTAAATAATCCGCCGTATTCACACGTACATACCAGTTCGGACTGGTAATTTTTTCTTTAATCAACGCATGGACCTTAGGCTCATTATAGGTACTCAGTCCCTGTATTGCGAGCATTTCCTCAATCCACACTGCCTCTTTATTTTTCAGAATATCCATGAAATAATCCTTGGATTCTGTAGACGGATGCTTAATAAAATAACGTAAGGCAGCGTATTTCACTTCCGTATTCTGATCTTCTCTATGAATCAGGTTCATACAGAAGTCGGACGCCTCCACACCGGCAAAACGGAAATAATCCAGAATACAGCTCTTGGTAAAATCGGAGTATCCCCAAAAACGTTCCATTAGTTTTTCACCAAGTGCCTTCTTATCCACGCCTGCCTGCAACATACCATCTACGAATAATTTCTTGTGGTAAAAGCCCGCTCTTTCATCGATTTTATTGACCGCTGATAAAAGCAGATTCATATCCGCAAACTGATAGACCGCATTGATCGTGTTAAAGAAAGTATACAGGGATTTACTGTCGAGCAATTTCATAAACTCTGCCGCAAAATCCTTTGGAACAGACGCTTCTTTATAATCCAGCGTAGAAACCACATACGCATAATACGCCTTTTCATAATCCGGTCTTTTCTCATAGGCACTCATGCAGGCAAATATGTAAGGTTTAAAAAATTCTCCTGCCTGCGGATAACGTTCCAATACACTTTGTAAGGCAATCAGATACTTGATTTTGCCAAGTTTTTCCGTAAGTGTTGTTTGAAAACTCTCTGAAAAAGCATTCTCCTTTTCCCTGTTTGCAATTTCTTCTTCCACCCACTTTTCAAACTTCGGCATTTTGGGATAAAAACGATGATTGTTCATCCCCTTCACACCCAAGAAAAGAAGATCAAAGATCAGCAAAATAACGCAAACTACTAAATAAATCAAAACCACAATGTTCATTGACTCATCCCCCTGTTCTGTGTGTCCAGTATTCTTGTAAAATATAATATGATTGTTTCAAACGTTCATGATACGACGGGTGCTTTCCCAGTGGACTTAGTGCAAACTCACCCATGCCAATGGTGTCCTCTCCGGTTCCTGCACCTGCCGATATTGAATCAATCCGTATGTACTCAACCCCATAATTATCATAGTAATCATCATGGATATACATTTTTACGGGATCTGCAAAATTCAGCAACTGCCAGGGTATCTTAATCTCCACAAAGTCCTCTCCGGCACAAAAATCAGCCAGTGAATTGAAATCCTCGGCTTTCGGATTGGCGTTTCCATACGTCATTAGTCCGGTTTCATAGGTAGCCCTTACTTTGTACTGATATGGATTCTCGATGTCATATTCCTGGAAAGACAATTGTTTATCCCATACGGATCCCGGACTCTCTAAATCCGTTTTTTCATAATACAATTCTTCCTGCAATAACATATTAATCCTGCCAAATTCGGAAGAATCCTTTTGCGGAAATACTTTGGAGAAAAAATTATGGGCACTGATTTCTTCATAATACAAAGCGGACAGCATGTCGTATCTTTCCTGTACCCATACCCGGCTGTGTTCCCTGCCATCTAACTCAATCACAAAATCAGCTGCCTCACTCATGGTAATACCAAGATTCTTTGCCTCTTTGGAGCCACTTTTCGGTGTGATATCCAGTGGCAGATAAAGTGTATCCTTTTCCATATCAAAATCCGTCACCATAAAATAGAGGAACTTCTCATCGTATTTCATATAAAGCGGATTGTTTTCCTCCGTGACAAGATCCTGTTTTTTCCATTCGGAATTGTCACCATCCACATAGCAGACACTCTCTTCTTCTCCCGGATCAAAAGCAAGGAGTCCAAATGCCTGTTCACAGGACTGATAATCACTCCAATACGCCGTGCTTTCCAGATTTACACTTGCTTCCGTATTCCAGCTGCTCTTGTACCACTCATCCTGCCATTCCGATACGATACCGCCACTGCAATTTGCAGCCAGAATATCTTCGTACAAAGACACCAGGATCTCTCCCTGTCCGTTCTCACTCAGATGTCCCGCATTGCGTTCATTTCCTTCTTCAACCACAAGAATGCCTCTGGATGAGGGCACCCCAAATTCGGTTATGACAACCGGCATGCTATGATGGTCACTTAATGCCTGCAGATACCGGCGATAGGTATTCTCCCTCTGTACATCCGCTCCCAAAACCGTAGTATGATCCATCTGATACCCGTAAAAATCCGGGTAATACGGATATACACTATAGGATGCAAACTGGCCGGTTAAAAATGAGTCTTTGCCGTGAATATGATCCACATCAATTGTAGCCGCCTTGCGGAAATATTTTTTCAGTTCCTCATCATACGCAAGCGGATCTCCCATGGTTCCGTTGTTAAAGGAAAGCAAAGTCTGGGTGCCGTATTTCTTTGTTTCATATTCTATTACCTGATCTCCCAGATATGCCAAAAAGATCTCAAAATTGGTGGCATCCTCCGTGAACAGATATTTTCCGTTATACTGCTCCTTCTGCGAACTGGAATGATCCGTATAAACCACCAGATTCGTCTCCCACTCCGATCCCAATACATATGCATATACCCACTGCGATATATCTTTGTTGTAATTGAGTGGGAAAAATCCATTCTCGTTATTTTGTTTGTATCTTCCGTGTACAACATCAATCATGTCCTTGCACTCTTCGAGTAAGGGCTTATAAAACTCCTTATCAAAGGCGCCATAGATGGAATTAATCAGATAATCGTCCACCGCCACTCCCTGCATCAGATATAAAGGCGTCTGATTGTTCGCATTATACTCATAAAATGCATCATAAAACTCTTTTCCGGCAATGGAATAAATACGGATCACATTGGCTCCCATATCCTGAATCTGACCAAACCAGCGTAAATAATCTTCCTTGGAAATTCCATCTTCCGTTGTGTATTTTCCCGGCTTACTGAAATTGACATTTACACCTTTTATCTGAAACTCCTCAAAACCGCTTCCTTTGTCAAGATACAAAGTTTCGTTTTCTGCCTTGGCATGATAGGCAATGTCCTTTGTCGCCGGAATATACAATACACCGGTGTAAAAATAAAGGTATTCCCAGAGCATAAAGCCGATAATTATTGCAAAGGTAACGGTAATCACTTTTTTCATAACTACTTTTTCTCCTTTGTATAATTATAACTTTTGTTTAATGAATCATGACAGAGCGTATACAAACGCTCAATATGGGAATCCATGTGGACAATCCTGTTTTGAATGCAGCCTTTTAACTGCTCTACCGCCTCTTCATAAGATCTGGGATTACGTTCTTTAGGATACAATCTGTCATAAACGATGCCATTATACTCACTGTTAAAACTATACCCCCATTTTTCATAATTGCGATCAATGGCAGGTCCTAAATAGGCAATCGTTTCATCAATATAATTCATCAGATACTCTTCATCAAAAAAAGTATCGCGTAATTCATAATACCGTTGCACCACACGTTCCACAAATTCTTTATCCTTAAACAGATAGGAATACCACATGGAATTCTGCAAAGAAAAAGTCTCCGGTCGCACAAATGATTCCTTATACAAATCAAAAGCCGAGTTAAAATCCCATACGCATAATTTCATTTTATCTCCAATATCCCGGTATAAAAATGTGGAAAGACCCATGGCATCGTAATTCAGTGTGAATTCATTGATCAAAAAGTAATCCACGAAGGAATCCACATCTATATATTCTTTATAGCCGTATTCTTTGTTGTTGTACGAATAAGAATATAACGTCTTTTCAAACTTGGAGATATCGCTTTGGATGTATTCTTTTTGTTCTTCCGTCAATTTCAGACCGGGATACACAATTTCGTAATACCCTCTGTTTTCGCCCCTGTTTGCCGCAATGTATGAGTATTTCGAAAAGGTCTCTATACTTTCCGTCATATCCTCCGGGCGACGGTCAATCTTTACAATATAGGATGTGGTTGCCATATCCACATTGGATTTTTCAATATCAATTCGACCGTTGTTATTGCGTTCAATCTTTTCCACAATCAGATATACACCAATGTATTCCCCGTTTAAAAACGCTTCGCAGAACCGTACATTGGGAGAATAATCCATAATCTCTCCGGCAAGATTGTAGCAAAGATAATTTCGTATCAGTGTCTTATCCAGGAAAGGACCATGAAGTACCCACTCACTGTCCGGAGTCATTCCGGATAACGAAACCTTTTTTCCAATGACCATATCCTCTAATTTAAATTTTAGGAGATATCCCCTTTTGTCGAACTCCCGGGAGCTTGCTCCTCTGTTTCTGATCATGGCCCGTTCACTAACCGTCGGCACATCATCGAGATGGTTATTTTCTGCACTGTTGTCAAAATACTCCACCGTTGCTCCCACCATGGTATCGTTATGTACACGGCTGCCTTCCGCCGTCATAACAACATTTCCGTTTTCATCCCAATAAAACGGATCCGGCATGGGATCGTCCGTCGTGATATTTAAAAGCGGAAGATGCGTACAAAATTTTTCTTCTCCATGATCCGTACAGGCAGTCTTTTCCCAAGCCTCCATATGCTGGTGATGGCGGTTCTTTTTGGTCTTGATCCCCTGTGCCCCAAAGGAAACAATCAGCATACTTATGATCAAAAGCACACATATTATCCTATTTTTCATTTCTTCCCCTCAGGTATTACGAAATCTCATCACTCTGGGCAACAATATTGACATAATCCACTCCGCCCAAGGCATACAATTTGTCCGCAAGGGACTGCTGTTCTCTTTCCTGCTCAATCGCTGACCTGCTCTCCCTTTTTTTGGAAGCCTCCATGGATCTTCTATCCACTTCATATATAAACTCAATTTTCTCCGAAGTTGAGTTTTCAGCTTTTATCACGGGTACTTTTGTAAAATATTCATAGACCGTTCTTCGGATCGCATCTGCACCAACTCTGTTAGCACGAATAATCAGAAGTGTTCTGTATTCACTTCTTACTCTGCCGAGAATAAGAAGAATCAAAAATACCATGGCACTGCCGATGCCCGCAACAATATAATCGCCCACACCACAACAGATTCCGATGATAATCGTCCAGAAAATATAAACCGTATCACGGCTGTCCTTTATGGATGTACGGAAACGTATGATGGAAAGGGCACCAACCATACCAAGTGACAAAGCAACATTATTGCCGATAACCGTCATAACCATGGTTGTCAGTAAAGTCAGCACCACCAGGGTGATATTAAATTTGGAACTGTAAATAGAACCCGTATGCGTGAGCCTGTAGGAAATAAAAATAAAAATAGCAAATACCGCTGCCATGACCATTCTAAGCAGAATGTCCTCCACACTCAAGGTTCCCTGATTCAAAATAATCTCATATAAATACTTGTTCATCTCTTTCCCCTTCTTTCTCTTTAGTTTGGATATCCCAACATCCGGCTTAAACAATACTTGCTGGATGAAATACTCCTCTCGTTTACCGTGGATATAAGATCCGTAATATAACTTAATAAAATCCAGTCGTATTTTACTTCCAATATGACCTTATCTGGCGGCTGTGCCCATGTCAGCGGAAGGTTATCCGAAAACAGATCAAACGAACTCTCCGTCACCCGTATGTCACTGTCAAACGTCAGCCTCGTATTATTTTCTTTTGTGAAAAACGCATACCTTTTGTATTCCACAATCGACTTGGGCCTATATACTTCCATACTCATAATCCCAAATAATTCCGCTGCCAGATCCTCCTTATATTTTAATAAGGCAGAATATCTTCCATCCATCAATTCCAACGCATCCTCCCTGGTAATCAGAAGGGAGCGTTTCTTCTGTAAGGTATTCTCTTTCTGCTTTAATTCTATCTTTACCATAGTATCCTGAGGATGATAAATACGCATTCGTATCTTCCGTCTCAAATTCTGCTCCGTCATCTTATCGTGATAATCCTTGTCATCCGGTGTATCAAAATATAAAGAACGTACCATATAACTGCCATTTTTTGAAAAATGATCCGTCATCAGCATCTTTGAAAACTGATGTCGCCAGATATATGCATCACTCAGATTAATCTGATATTTTTCCTCTCTTCGTAAAACTTCAATCATAACTGTTCCTTCATTTCATATATTGCGCAAGACTGATGATAATCAATTCCGAATCATGACTTCCATTGCCGGATCCTTTAACCTGTTTACAGACATATACTGATAAATGCGATTGACCTCAAGATCTGTTAATACTTGTGACCGAGAATGAAAAAGAGACTGATTCATAAGCTTAGGGTGGCATGAATACAGACTGATAGTATGATTATCCTGTTTCTTATGTACTCCCACATATATGGCAGCCATACACAGGATCATGATAAGCAACGTGCATGCATATAGATATGCTTTCCTGATCATCTTTCTCTCTTCCCCATTTTTCCCGATGATTCGCACAATTTTATGAATTATAACATAAGAACATTAAGAATGCCATGGCTTTTTGCAAACTGCATATTTTTTCGGCAAATTGCCATTTTTTTAGCATATAACTATAAAAAGTGCTAAACCATAGGATGGCTTAGCACTTGTTTTCATGTTTCACTCCCAAAGTCAGGTACGAAATCTATTTTTTCTGCTTATACACCGGATCCGCGGGATATCCGCCCTTAAGTTTCTGCATGCAGTTTTGGAGAGCTTCGCGGGAGTTTTTCCAGTCCGCATCCTTGTTGCGGTAGTCAAATTTCTCGATCAGCCATGCGTCGTCTTCTAACAGACGCTCCATGTTCTGCTCCATAAGGGAAAAGGAAAGGTCGTAAAATGCTTTGAGTTCTTTGTCCTTTAAGCGGCTCTGGGCTGCCTCACACAGATCCCCGAAATGCGGCAGGCAGAAACCTTTTCCGTTTTTAATCTTTTCCTGAAAGGACGCATCTTTTTTATAAAGTTCAAAAAAGGTATCCATGTAGCGGTCATAGTGATCTTTATACTGATTGCAGATAAAGCAGCTGTTCTCTCTTTTTTGAATCCATGCCGAAACCGGATTGTTTGCATTTTCCGTTTTTTTCCGGAAAAGTCCTCCCGTCGCAGCCGGCATACCTGCGCCTGCTTTCATGGCTTTTTTCATTTCATAGATAGTTTCTTTCATATGGGTCTTCAAGATCCAGGCATTGCCAAGCGTATTGCCGTAGTCGTACATTTTCTTAAAATGCATCCGGCAAAAACCTGCTTTGTCCGTCTGCTCCCTGACATCACTTTCCATATAGGAAGAACCGCTTCCCAATACAAAATCCATCATATCCTCTTCTATCTTACGTTCTATAAAACAAAAAGGACATTCATCCTGTGCGTTCACCGCATCGTTTATCGGAATGGTATATAATTTTTCTTTCACGTCTTTCATCCTTTCCAGATTTGCACCTTTGTGACGCATCTCTGCATATTTCTAAAGCCATGCTTTTTTCAGCAGTGTGATGCCTTTTTCCATCTCTTTGTCGGTAAGGTTGGCATAGCCTAAAAGGATGGTCGCCCCGCCCTCGTAGGTCTTTGTTTTTTCCACCAGGTTATCCGACATGGCATACACGCGCACGCCCTCATCCGCTGCCCGTTTCACCAGTTGTTCTTCACGGATATCCTCTTTTGCCGTCAAAAGAAGATGTAGTCCCGACCACTCACCTTTTATCGTAAATTTGTTTTCAAAAGGTGCCAGAAGCATCATCAGCCTGTCATGTTTTTCCCTGTATACTTTTCGCATACGGTTTAAGTAACGTTCAAAATAGCCGCCTTCCATAAACGCGTTCAGGATACGCTGGTCCATGCGGGATACCGTCGCTGACAGGTAAGTGCCGTGTTCTCTATAGCGTTGCAACAAAGTATGGGGCAGTACCATATAACTGACACGGATCGCCGGTGCCACCGCTTTGGAAAATGTACCGATGTAAATCACCTTATCGCTTCTGTCCGTGGACTGCAGGGACGGAATCGGCTTTCCTTTGTAGCGGAACTCACTGTCGTAATCATCTTCTATCACATAGCGGTCCGGACTTTTGTTTGCCCATTTTAACAGTTCCAGTCGGCGTCCGATCGGCATAACAATACCGGTTGGATACTGGTGGGACGGCATGACATAGGCAATCTGTGCCTGCGTTTCTTCCAATTGTGCAACATTCATCCCCTGTCTGTCCATGGAAACGAGCCTGACGGGAAATCCCGCATCGGTAAAACTTCTGTATGCCTTCATATAGGTGGGATCCTCAAACGCCACCACCGTATCCGTTCCGATCAGTTTTTGTAAAAGCATCAGCAGGTACTCATTGCCCGCTCCCACGATAATCTGATCTTCCGTACAATTTACACCCCTTGCAGCATGAATGTACTGACGGATCGAACTGCGAAGCGACCATTCGCCCTGCGGATCACCTCCGGCAAACAATTCTTTCTCCGCCGCAAGCACTTCCCTTGTGATTCTTCGCCAGACCGCATAGGGAAACTGGGAAAGATCCACTCCCACGGGGGAAAAAACAATCTCTTCCGTTTTGGCAGGTACCTTCGGTGAAACCAAGGTTTCCTTTTTTTCTTCCGTTATCTGGTATAATTCGTCCAACCGGTTGACATAATATCCGCTTCCGGGTACGGATTCAATATAGCCTTCTGCCAGAAGCTGTTCGTATGCCAGGGATACCGTACTTCTGGATACCTGCAGATACAAAGAAAGCGCCCTTGTGGAAGGGAGCTTTTCTTTTGTTTTCATCCTGCCCTCTACGATCTCTGTTTTAATATGAGAATAAATCTGTTCGTAGAGATGTATTCCACTCTCCGCGGAATTTCCACGTTTCGTGGAATTTCCACTATAAGTGGAAAGAGAAATGATAAGTTCGTTCATTATTTTTTGGCTTCTTTCTGTAAACGGAGCACTTCATCCTTCAGATCGCGCACCTTATCCTTGACACGCGCATTCAGATTCTGTGACATCAGCAGATTGGAAATCAGTTTGGATGCCACATCGAAATGCTTGAAACGGATCGCCAGTGCTGCAATCAGGTACTCAAGTGTGGATTCATCCATTCCGCACATGGGGAAGGGCTCACTCTGTTCTGCTGCAATAAATCCTTCATAGGCATTCTTTAAGAAGTCCTCTTCAAGCTTGCCGATCTCTTCTACCTTTGCCGGATCCGCACCGCCTTTTTCATTCATATCTTCCAGATAACTTCTGCAAAGCCAGCCACCACGCAGACATACATATGCTTTCTCACTTGCCTTTGCCTGTTTCACTACGGAATTAACAAGTGCAAGACGGTAGCGCATAATCGCATCGTCATAGGAATAAGTGGTTTTCTCAGGCGGTCTCTTGAAATTAGCAGAGATCTTTTCCTGTATTGCTTTCCGCTGCTGCACCGTCATCGGTACGAAATAACGCGTCAGTGCCGTAAAGCCACATTCCTTACACTGTACCACATCATATTTGAGTGGTTCGATTCCTTCAAAAGTGGGGCGTAAATCCGTTGCTGTCCGAATCAGACGTGCCTTACCCGTACGAAGAGTATGTTCTTTAAATTCTTTGTAGCAGACCGGACACTCATATGTTTTTTCAAATAAGAACTCCTCTTCCACAAACTTCTTTTCTGCTGCCATCTTGGCTTTCAAAGCCGCTTCTTTTGCCTTTGGATCCTCAAACATGTCCTCCTCGGTCTTATTGCTGACTCCAAATGCTTCCATCCCATCAAATAAACCCATAATACCTTCTCACCTTCTTGTCTTCTTGCCGGGCAACCCTTGTGCGGGTTCTCCCGGAATTGTATATTAGTTTTCTTTTTTTGGTAATACAAAAGAACTCTTTAGGGAAACGATACGGTTAAATACAAGCGCTTCCGGTTTGGAATCTTTTGCATCCACACAGAAAAATCCCTGTCTTACAAACTGGAATCTGTCATATGCCTTTGCTTTTGCAAACTCCGGCTCCAGATAACAGTTGTCCAGTACTTTCAGCGAATCCGGATTCAGGTTCAGAGAACCATCTTCATTGTATACGCCTTTTTCTTCATCTATAATGTTTTCGTAAATACGGACCTGTGCTTTGATCGCTTCCGATGCCGACACAAAATGAATCGTGCCTTTTACCTTACGGCCGTCGTTGCTGTTTCCACCCTTTGTTTCGGGATCGTATGTACCGTGAACTTCGATAATATTGCCATCTTCGTCCTTGACACAACCCGTACATTTTACAAAGTAAGCATTCATCAGACGCACTTCATTGCCCGGGAACATACGGAAGTATTTCTTTGGAGGTTCCTCCATAAAATCTTCTCTTTCGATATATAACTCCCTGCTGAATGCAATCTTTCTGGTGCCCAGTTCGGGGTTATCCAGATTAAGCGGAGCATCCAGCCACTCTGTCTGCCCTTCCGGATAATTGTCAATCACCAGTTTTACCGGATCTAACACTGCCATCATACGAGGTGCTTTTGTCTTTAAATCCTCTCTGATGCAGTATTCCAGTGCTGCATAATCCGCAGTTGAGTTGGCCTTGGAAACACCACACATTTCCACAAACATCTGAATGGATTCCGGTGTAAAACCACGTCTGCGCAATGCGGAAATGGATACCAGACGGGGATCGTCCCATCCATCCACGATGCCATCCATTACCATTTTCTTAATGTAACGCTTGCCTGTTACCACATTTTTCAGGTACATCTTCGCCTGTTCGATCTGTTTGGGCGGATGCGGATATTCCAGTTCTCTTACCACCCAGTCATAAAGCGGTCTGTGATCTTCAAATTCCAGTGTACAAATGGAATGGGTAATCCCTTCGATCGCATCTTCAATCGGGTGAGCGAAATCATACATCGGGTAAATGCACCATGCATCCCCCGTATTGTGATGACTCATATGAGCGATACGGTAAAGTACCGGATCACGCATGTTGATATTGGAAGAAGTCATGTCGATACGGGCACGGAGAACCTTCTCTCCATCCGCATATTTTCCTTCTTTCATTTCTTCAAATAAACGCAGGTTTTCTTCTACGCTGCGATCCCTTGCCGGATCTTCCCTGCCCGGTTCGGTAAAACTGCCTCTGTATTCACGGATCTGTTCTGCGGAAAGATCGGATACATACGCTTTTCCTTTTTGGATCAGTTTAACAGCTGCTTCATACATCTGTCCAAAATAATCGGATGCAAAAAACAATCTGTCTTCCCAATCTGCTCCCAGCCATTTCACATCTTCTTTGATGGACTCCACAAATTCGATATCTTCTTTGGTCGGGTTCGTATCATCAAAACGCATGTTGAACTTGCCGCCGTATTCTTTGGCAATGCCGAAGTTAACTAAAATCGCTTTTGCATGTCCTATATGTAAATATCCATTCGGTTCCGGCGGAAAACGGGTGTGCACGGTATCATAAACACCCTCTGCCAAATCCTTATCAATGATCTGTTCAATGAAATTTCTGCTTTCTGTACTCAAAATCTAATCCAGCCTTTCTGTTTCCATTCCACAAGCAGCACTCTTCGCGCCGACCCGTGTACCCTCTTATTTTATCACACGTAAAAAGCGATAACAAGTAACTCTTTGCCGGTATTTCTATTTCTCATTCTGTTATTGGTAACAGCATCATTGTGCAAGCACGTATTTTTTAATAAAATCCTCTTTTGGCATCGGTCTGTCAAAATAAAATCCCTGTACCAGACGAACTTTCATGTTTTCCAGTACCTTGTACTGTTCATATTCTTCAATTCCCTCCACGCAGATGCTTACGCCAAGGGTACTTGCCAGTTCCCCCACCATTTTAACAAAGGACCGGGAATACTCATCCTCCACCAGATCCTTTACAAAGGACTGGTCTACTTTAATAACATCCAGCGGGATCTCACGGATATGGTTCAGGGAGGAATAACCCGTTCCAAAATCATCCAGGGCAATCCTTACACCAAGAGTACGGATGCGACGCATGATCCCCTTCATACGTTCCATATCATTAATCGCAAGACTTTCCGTCACTTCCAAAGTCAGATTACGGGGATTTAACCCGGTTTCTCTTAGAGTATCCTCCACAATCTCCACGATATTGTTCTGTAACAACTGGATTACGGAGAGGTTGACATTTACCTTAAACTCCGGATGTCCGTTATCATTCCACTCCTTGCAGGTAATGCATGCCTGCTTAAGCACATGATTGCCGATCGGATTGATCAATCCTAAATATTCTGCCAGCGGGATAAAATCAGCCGGCGAGATAAAACCCAGTGCCGCACTGTTCCAACGTATCAGAGCCTCCGCTCCCACACAGGGCGTATTTTCCTTCTGGATATCCACAATGGGCTGATAATAAATCTGGAATTCGTGATACCCGTTGGAAGTCGCATCACGCATGTTTTTTTCCATATCCAGTCGCTTATTGGCTTCGGAAAGTTTGTCTCCGGCGTAGCGTTCCACTCTGTTTTTACCGCTCTTTTTCGCCTCATACATGGCAATATCCGCTTTCTGGATCAGATCGGACACTGAATCATCCCCATCGGGGAACGTAACGATTCCCATGCTCATCGTACAATAGTAATTGCCGTCTTTTAATGCCCAGGGCTTTGCAAATATCGCCTTGATCTCTTCAATAATACGTTCGGACTCATCATACCATGCCGGCGGAATAATAATGACAAACTCATCCCCACCCATGCGATAGGAAGTTTCTTCGATCCCTTTGATCTTACGAAAATCGTCACTAATGTTTTTTAATAAGATATCACCGTAGCGGTGTCCCAGCCCGTCATTGATATGCTTAAAATCATCCAGGTCCAGATACAGGAGTGCTCCTGTCTTTTCTTCTTTTCTGGATTCGTCCACCGTTCTGGCAAGATCTCTTTCACAACACAGACGATTAAATAATCCCGTTAAAAAGTCCGTATATGCCTGCTGTTCAATCTTTTGCTGATAATGCTTTTTATCGGTAATATCAAATATGGAGTACATGGTGCGATTTTTCCCATCCACCCAGCGCACCTCATCACGATGGGCTTCATACCATGTTTCTCTCTTTCTGTCACAAAATTCATAACTCTTATCCTGATGCAGGATCTGTCTTATATTTTCAAGAAACTTCGTGTCCACCTTTCCCTTGGGAAACATCAGATTCGTTTTCTGGTTCATAAACTGCACTTCATGAGTATCCGGGTCAAATACAATTACCGCACACCCAATCGTTTCCAGAATCTCTTCCAGAGAAGCATAGGAACTGTCAATCGAAGTTTTCTGAAAGCGTTTCTCCATGATACTTTGCAAAACCCGGATCGTATCCTGCATAAACCGGATCTCCTCCAGTTTCCAGTTGCGTTCCCTATGGGTATCATAATAGCAGACGCATACATCCATCTGCCTGCCCATTTCCACCGGCATCATGGCGATTGCCCCGGCAAGGCGCTCTCCGTTTTTTCCTTTCAGCGTTGCAAGTTTCTCAGAATCGCAGGACAAAATCAAGGGCTTCTTTCCATCCGGAAGTTCCCATTCTCCCGAACGGATCCGGCTGTTTAACTCCTTATTTTCCTCCCCCCACTGGGCAACAAAACGAATCTGATCGCCGTCCGCCTGTATGATATTGGCAATATTCACTTTCAGATAGGTAGCGGTAAGCCTTAAAAACTCCTGCATAACATATTCAATCGTCCTATCACTGTCCAGTTTCTGCAGGATCTCCATAATGATTTCCATGCGACGCATGCTGCCCGACATCTCATCTGCCGAATGCTGACTTTGCCGGTTAGCCGCCTCCCATTTCGCTACGGAATATTGTGCCTGTATACATTCTGCTCCCACATCGCGGAGCACATCAATCGCCCAGAAAAACAAGGGAAGCGTAGTCCGTCTTTCCAGTGTGATACCTTCTTCTCCACCGGCGGTATCCTCATTGTCCGTTTCTTCATCCTGTTTGGGAACATCCTCCGTGATCTGCGCAAGAAACATCCAGACCATTTTCGTTTTCCCATTCTGCTTAATAGCGCTGGCCGCAATCCGAATCCCTTCAAATCCACTTTCTTCGACCACCTGATCTTCTAAATCGTGCTCCGTTACCCTTTTATACAGATATTCCTTGTCCTCTTTTTGAAATATCCGGCTGATTTTTTCACGTTCCTTTTTGCTGCAGGCAAAATCCGCCAGAAGATCGCCGTTTCCGTCATATGCTGCCACATATACCTTGGCAATCTCACCATATTTATATAAAAAATGCTCCAACCTTTCCGGAATAATAGATTGTATGTCTGCAAAAATACTCATTTCTTCAAGCCTCCCGATACATTTAAGAATCCCCGTCAATATATTACCTTACCATATTTGGTAATTAATGTAAATTTGATAAAATCTACAAATTATACAAAAAAAATTTCATAATGTAATCCGTTTCCTTTTCTGTTACAATATCAGTAAATAAAATACGGAATGGAGATTAGTGTGAAAAATAAATTTTCTATCGAGCAGGGCAGAATCTGTGTGTTTCTCTTTCTGATCCTTGCCTGCATGCTGACATTTACCCTCGTCCAGCCCTTTGGCGACGGGCCGGATGAGATTAATCGTTTTAAGGTGGTGGAATACATCTACGAGCACGGAACGATTCCCCGTGGGGATGCCCCCGAAGTAATCCTCGATGGCTATGGCGGATCCTATGCATTCCAGCCCATGCTCACCTATATCATAGACGGGTATCTGCTGCGTTGTTTTTCCGCGCTGAACCCTTCCCTTGAGATGCGTGTTCTGGTTTCCCGCCTTTTTAATGTCTTTCTCGGATGCATTACTGCACTTTATGTCAAAAAGATAAGCGATATGCTTTTTTTAAATAAAAAAACGGCATGGATGTTCACTCTCGCAGTTGTGTTTCTTCCGCAGAATCTCTTCATCCACACCTATGTCAACACGGATTCGATGGGACTGTTGTCCATCGCGCTTATCCTTTATGCGCTGCTTTGCGGACTGAAGGATGATTTTTCAAGACAGACCTGTATCCGGCTTGCCATCGGTGTCATCCTGTGTGCTTTGTCCTACTACAATTGTTACGGCATCATCCTGTGTGCGGTGTTATTTTTCGCCTTTTACTTTTTCAAGGGACTGCGAAGCGCGGACGATACGGATCCCCGGATGGATACCGCCTTCTATGACTACAGGAGTTTCTTGAAAAAAGGAATTTTTATCAGTGTAATCGTACTGGTTGGTATCGCCTGGTGGTTTATCCGCAATGCCATCCTTTATGACGGTGATTTTCTTGCCTTAAACGCGCGCAGTTTATGTGCTGCCCGGACAGGGCTGGAAGCCTACAATCCTTATACCAGGGACACCTACCAGCGGTTGGGAATCCCCCTTATGCAGATGGTTTTCGAAACGGACTATTTTACGCTGGTATGGAAGAGTTTCATTGCCATGTTCGGCCCCATGCAGATTCCCACTCACCATTATATTTACATGACCTTTCGGGATCTGTTTTTTGTTGCGGTTGCCGGATTGCTTATTCCGATGAAAACCTCCCTTTTAACTTGGGCAAACCGTTCCCGGAAATGGCTGGTTCATTTTACCATGCTGGTGGCGATGATCATCCCCATCATTCTGGCATTGTATTACTCCTACACCTTTGATTTTCAGCCACAGGGACGCTATTATCTCCCCATGGTGATTCCGTTTATGTACTTCCTTACTCTGGGAACGGAAAAACTGATTACTCTCCTTTCCTTTCTCATAGGAAAGATTTATGTAAAAGCCACTGCATGGACGGGTACGATCCTGTACCACCTTATGTATGCGTTTTTAACGGCATCGCTCCTATATTCCACGTTCATTTCCATGTTGGGATATTATCGTCATTCCTAAAAGGATACCCTATAGCAAACGTTGCGTCGTCCGACGTATCGAAAAAGGCAGCCGGTATAAACCGTCTGCCTTTTTTCATGAATCCTTATTTTAAATCTGCTTTTACTTTTTCATAAATGGATTTGCCATCCAGCCCGTATTTGATAATCAATTCACCCGCAGGTCCTGATTCCCCAAATACATCCTGAATACCGATCCGTGTTACCTTGCATGGATATTCCTCGGACAGACATTCCATAACGGCACTTCCCAAACCACCGATCACGGAATGCTCTTCCATCGTATAAACACAGCCGGTGTCTTTGGCTGCTTTTACCACCAGTTCTCTATCCAAGGGTTTGATCGTATGAATATTGATCACCGTTGCTTCGATGCCGTCTGCCGCAAGCATTTTAGCTGCTTCCAGTGCCGAAGAAACCAAAAGACCTGTTGCGATCAATGTCACATCCTTTCCTTCCCGTAAGGTAATTCCCTTGCCAATCTCAAATGTATAATCCGGATTGTCATTGATTACCGGAACAACCGCACGTCCCAGACGCATATATACCGGTCCGTCATATTCATAAGCTGCTTTTACTGCCGCTCTTGCTTCAATATCATCGCTCGGATTTAATACCACCATTCCCGGAATCCCGCGCATCAGGGCAAGGTCTTCATTACACTGATGAGTCGCACCATCTTCTCCTACGGAAATGCCGGCATGAGACGCTGCGATCTTGACATTCAAATGGGGGTAACCAACGGAGTTACGAACCTGTTCATATGCACGTCCTGCCGCAAACATGGCAAATGAGGAAATAAAAGGCACATATCCGCAGCTGGCAAGTCCTGCTGCAATACAGGTCATATTGGCTTCTGCGATACCGCAGTCAATATGTCTGTCCGGAAATGCTTTCATAAATATGCTCGTCTTGGTTGCTCCTGCCAGATCCGCATCGAGAACCACGATATTATCATACTTTTCTCCCAATTCTTTTAATGCATTACCATAACTTTCTCTGGTAGCAATCATCTTTACATCTGACACAGTCTTTCCCCCTCCTTTGTGAGTTCTTCCATCGCAATCGCAAATTCTTCATCGTTAGGTGCTTTTCCATGCCATCCGGCGTTATCCTCCATATAGGATACTCCTTTTCCTTTGACCGTCCTGGCAATGATCGCAGTCGGCTTTCCCTTTACCTGCCTTGCTTCTGCAAATGCAGCCGCAAGTGCGTCAAAATCATTACCGTCCACGTTGATCGCATGGAAATTGAACGCTCTGAACTTCTCATCAATCGGATACGGTGAACATACATCACTGACCTTACCATCGATCTGAAGGTTGTTATTGTCTACGATTACCACCAGATTGTCCAGTTTGCGATGCCCTGCAAACATGGATGCTTCCCAGATCTGGCCTTCCTGAATCTCGCCGTCACCGCATAAGCAGTATGTTCTGTAATCTTTACCCTGCATCTTGGCTGCTAATGCCATTCCGACTGCACAGGATAATCCCTGTCCCAAAGAACCGGAAGACATATCCACACCGGGAATCCCTTTCATATCCGGATGTCCCTGTAAGTAGGATCCCACATGACGGAGTGTCTTCAGATCTTCTACGGGGAAAAATCCTCTGTTTGCCATAGCAGAATATAACCCCGGTGCCGTATGCCCTTTGGAAAGCACAAAGCGGTCGCGATTCTCCGCATTTGGATTGGACGGATCCACATTCATCTCCACAAAATATAGATAGGTAAAAATGTCTGCTGCGGAAAGGGATCCACCGGGATGACCCGATTTTGCAGCATGAACAGCTGTTATGATTCCTTTTCTGACATCCACAGCTTTTTTCTGTAATTCTAAAGTGTTCATATTTTCCTCTCATTCTGCCCTGACGGCTAAATAATGCCGGAGCATAAACTCCGGCATTAAATTACGTTTTTTATGCATCAGTACTATAGTTTGGTGCTTCTTTAGTAATGTGAATGTCATGTGGATGACTTTCTTTTAAGGAAGCTGCTGAAATTTTAACAAAACGTCCTCGTTCCTTTAATTCTTCTATTGTCGGGCATCCGCAATAACCCATACCGGAGCGCAATCCTCCGAGCAACTGGAATACGGTATCTTCTACAAGACCCTTGTAGGCAACTCGTCCTTCCACGCCTTCCGGAACCAGTTTCTTGGCATTGGTCTGGAAATAACGATCCTTGCTTCCGTTTTCCATGGCTGCAATGGATCCCATTCCACGGTATACCTTATATTTTCTTCCCTGGAATAACTCAAATGTTCCCGGACTTTCATCACATCCGGCAAACATACTTCCCATCATACAGACATTACCGCCGGCTGCGATTGCCTTTGTAATATCACCTGAATATTTGATACCGCCGTCTGCGATAATCGGAATACCATATTCTTTTGCAACTGCGTAACAATCCATAATAGCAGAAATCTGCGGAACCCCGATACCGGCAACCACACGTGTGGTACAGATGGAACCCGGTCCGATACCAACTTTAACCGCATCCACGCCTGCTTCTATCAATGCCTTGGTGGCTTCACCGGTTGCCACATTACCTGCGATAACCTGTACATCCGGATAGTTTTCTTTGATCATGCGCACGCAACGAAGTACATTCTCAGAATGTCCGTGTGCGGAATCCAGTACGATCACATCCACCTTCGCATTAACCAATGCTTCTACTCGCTCTAATACATTGGCGGTAATACCGACTGCCGCGCCACAAAGCAATCTGCCCTGTTCGTCCTTGGCTGCGAGCGGATACTTGATTGTTTTTTCAATATCCTTGATCGTAATAAGACCTTTCAGATTATAATTATCATCCACGATCGGAAGTTTTTCTTTTCTTGCTTTGGCAAGAATCTGTTTTGCTTCTTCTAATGTGATTCCTTCCTTGGCTGTGATCAGATTCTCAGCCGTCATGGATTCTTTGATCTTTTTCGTAAAATCTGTTTCAAATTTGAGATCACGGTTTGTGATGATGCCGACTAACTTTCTGCCTTCCGTAATCGGCACACCGGAAATACGGAACTTAGCCATCAGTTCGTCCGCGTCTTTTAATGTATGATCCGGTGACAATGAAAATGGATCGGTGATTACACCGTTTTCAGAACGTTTTACCTTGTCTACTTCTTCTGCCTGTGCTTCGATCGACATGTTTTTGTGGATGATACCGATACCACCCTGTCTTGCCATGGCAATTGCCATTCTGTGTTCTGTTACGGTGTCCATTCCGGCACTCATAAGCGGAATGTTCAGTCTGATCTTCTTCGTTAAATAAGTAGAAACATCAATTTCGTTTGGGATTACCTGTGAATATGCCGGTACTAAGAGTACGTCATCAAAAGTAATGCCTTCGCCTATAATCTGACCCATTTTTTCTCTCCTTCTGTAAATTTGTCCTGTTGAATAAACTATAATATTAAGCAGCCTAGTCTGTAAAGACCTTTCTGGGTGCAATATTAGCAATTATCTTAACCAATTCCGGTGTCGGTTCAAAGATTACCTTGTCGCTTCCGCCGATGTACATCTCATATACATTTTTGTCATTGTCCGAAATATGGGTGGAAAAATCCGTTGCTTTTATCTGTCTGTTCCTAAAAGAATCCAGATGATAGGATCCCTTCGGTGCAAGCACTTCCAATTTGGAAAGATCATATGTCTTAAGGTGCTTTCTTTTCTGCATGGAGTAGATCACATCCACATCCATTTCCTTGTCAAAATAGGTGTATTCGTATTCGATCACGGAACGCATCTTGACAAAATATGCCGCAACACCTGTCAGAATCGCTAAAATCAATCCGAATATGCCTAGAAGAATGGGGCATAAAAGAAAAAAGAACACCGTTAATGCTACCAATGCATACTGTGCCAATTTCATGCTGATCGAGGTTTTCTTTTTTACCATTACTTCAATTCTTTCATTCATCTTAACATCCTCCTGCCCTTCCCCAAAAGCCCCCGATCCTTTAGGGATTTCATCTATCATATTACATCTTATGGAAAGTTTCAAGCGATTTGTCCCTTTTCTGTTTATAAAAATTTAATACAGATTTCGTACTTCCTTCGTTGACACCCCGCTTTTAAAATCATAATATTAGACATATACTACCACTGAGAAAAGAGGTTTGTTATGGCAACCGGCAATTCCGTAAATGATGAAATCAAAGAACAACACAGAAAAATATTGGCCAGCGAAGATTTCAAAGGACGTCTGGCTTATTTTTTCTACTATTATAAGTGGCATGTGCTGCTCTTTCTGGTTCTTAGTATTTTTGCCGTTACTTTTATCTACGGCAGAGTTACCCGGAAAGACACCATCCTTCAGGTAATTATGGTAAATGGATTCCCCAATATAGAAGCGGAAAAGATCATGGAAGATTTTAATCAGAACATCACCATGAACCCCAAAAAGGAACAGACCCTTTTAGATACTTCCTTCTATATTAATACGGATTCGCCAACTATGTTTGACGAACAGAATTCCGAAAAATTATTCGTCATGTCCGCCGCCGGTGTGGTCGATGTGGTGCTTGCGGACAAGGATTATTTCCTCACGATGGCAGAAACCGGGTATCTGCTTGATCTGTCAAAGATCCTGACAGACGAACAGATGCAGCAGTATCAGGATCGTGCCCTATACTACGATTCTCCCAACAATTACGCCGAGGGAGAAGAACTGGTCGGCATTGATGTGACCGATTCTCCTTTCCTGAAAAACACACAGAGTTATCCCAATGATCAGGTATATTTCTGTATTATTATGAATTCATCCCATACCGATCTTGCTCTTACTTTTTTGGAGTATCTGGATGAACCCCGATAATTTCACGAATACCAAACGCCGTGAGGATGCGCACGCTTTTGCATAGGTAGAATGTCGCTAAAAGCGGCGCAAAAGCGGCGCTGGAGTTTCGCAAGCGAAACTCTTTTTTATACTATTTTTAATATTCTATTTCTCCGTCAAATACCGTTTCTGCCGGTCCCGTCATATAGATAAGATCCTCTTTACGATCCCATTCAATATGAACAACGCCGCCAAGCACTTCCACGTCCACTGCTTCATCCGTCAAACCATTTAACACGCAGGCAACCGCGCTTGCACAACAACCGGTCCCGCAGGCAAGGGTCTCACCCGTACCCCGCTCATAAACACGCATTTTAATGTGATTCCGATCAACAATTCGGACAAATTCCGTGTTGGTACGGTTGGGAAAACACTCATGATTTTCAAAATAGGGACCGATTTCATTTACCGGAAATGCCTCGACATCATCCACAAAGACAACCGCATGCGGATTGCCCATGGATACACAGGTCATCCGGTATTCCTTTCCCAGGACTGTGATCGGCTCGTCCACTACTTTTTCTCCCTGTGCTGTCACCGGAATAAGATCCGGTTTTAAAATGGGATTTCCCATATTCACACGAATCCGGGATGCCTTTCCATTTTTGGTCTCCAGTGTCAGATATTTGACTTTGCCGGCGCTGACTACCGTAAACTCTGTTTTGTCCGTCAGACCATAATCGTAAACATATTTACCCACACAGCGGATCCCGTTTCCGCACATTTCTGAGCGGCTTCCGTCCGCATTATACATTTCCATCTCAAAATCCGCATTAGTAGCAGGATTGATAAAGATGGCTCCATCACTTCCGATTCCGAAATGACGGTCGCTGATCTTTTTTACAAACTCCGCTTTCTTTTCCTGTGGTACTTTTTGCGTAAATCCGTTGATGTAGACATAATCATTGCCGCATCCATGCATTTTTGTAAATTGAATCTTCATTTCTTATCCCATTCTTTCTGCTATTGTAAGTAACATCTGTGATGTCTCAATCATATTGTTTCCGCTCTCCATGCTATGCTTCTGGATATAGCGGTGTGCTTCTTCTTCCGTCATATGGTGGGTGGTCATCAACATGGCTTTTGCTTCCTGTATGACCTGTTTATCCTTTTCATCCCGTTTTGCCGGCTGGCTTTTTTGTTTGCGTTTGCGACGCATTACGGTCTGCTGTGCCATTTCCATGGTATTTATAAAATCCCTTACTGCAAAAGGCATGGGGACCGTAATCACATCCACGCATTCTGAAATATGATTGCGCGACACAAGCAAAATCATCTCAAAGCCCTGTGGCATGTATTCCTTTAGTTCCGTAAACATCATGTCCTGCAATTTGTATGCGGATACCATAATGCCGTTTACCAGTCCGTCCGCGCAGTGAAGTGCCTGTGCCCCTGTGGTACAGACTGCCGCAACCTGATACCCATTTCTGACAAGAAGATTTTTTACCTTTATTCCATCTTCCATTTTGGGAAAAACTACCACAATATTGGTCAATCCGTATCACCTCCTGTGAAGTATCCTCTTTTCCCGGAATTGCCTTTTTATGGGTCTTAGTATTGATCCAGATACGTCGCGGTCTCCCACTGTGTAATCTGTGAAGTATAATCCTTCCACTCTGCCTTTTTCAGATCAATATAATACTTGCACAGTTCTTTTCCCAGAACATTCTGTATAAAAGTATCTTTTTCCAGTTCCGATATGGCTTCCATCAGGGAAGTAGGCAGTCCTTTGCCCTTCTTTTCACGTCCTTTCGGCGGTTCCTGCTTGGCTTCCATGCCTTCCAGCCCTGCCATTAAGCAGACCGCAAGTGCAAGATACGGATTGGCTGTCGGATCCGGACTTCTTAACTCGATTCTCGCTTCTTCTCCTTCTCCAAACGGCAGTCCGAACAGACTGTTTTCATTGTCCATACTCCATCCAACCGTTGTTGGCGCGCAGAATCCCGGAATCAGACGTTTGTAGGAATTAACCAGCGGATTGGTAATCGCCGTAATTGCCTTAATATGTTTCATAATACCCGCCATAAAATAATAGGCTTCCCTGCTCAGCCCCTGTACTCCGTCGGGATCGTAAAATACATTCTTTCCGTCTTTAAACAAGGCCATGCTCAGATGCATTCCCGAGCCGTCCACTCCATACTTGGGTTTTGGCATAAAAGTAGCATGCAGTCCGTGACGTTTTGCCACCATCTTAACCGCCAGTTTAAAAGTCATAATATTATCCGCTGCTGCCAGTGCCTCATCGTATTTAAAATCCACCTCATGCTGCGCCGGTGCCTTTTCATGATGGGAGGATTCTATCTCAAATCCCATATCTTCCAGCGTCAGTACAATGTCACGTCTTGCATTTTCTCCAAAATCCATCGGTCCGCAGTCGAAATACCCTGCTTTTTCATGGGTATTGGTCGTTGGAAGCGCATTTTCATCCGTATGGAAAAGGAAAAATTCACACTGTGGTCCCACTTCAAACGTGTATCCTTTCCCGGCTGCTGCTTCCAGTGCTCTCTTTAAAACATACCTGGAATCTCCTTCAAATACCTCTCCCTGCACATTGTACAAATCACATATCATTCGTGCCACTTTTCCCTGTTGCGGACGCCACGGGAAAATCGTAAAGGTATTCAGATCCGGATGAAGAAACAGTTTGGGATGTCTGCTTTTGATCAGTCCGTCAATACTGGTTGTATCAAAAGAACATTTATTATGGAGGATCTTTTCCAGCTGGCTGTATGTGACCGCCACATTCTTTAATTTTCCAAGTACATCGGTAAACTGAAGGCGAATAAACTCGACATCCTCTTCTTCTGCCATTCTGATAATGTCTTCCTGATTATACTGATTCATGATGATCTCCTTTTATATACGTTGTTACATTCTCGCAATTTCGACCAGTTTCTGTGCTACCGTTTCCACACTGACAAATGCAGCCTCTACATCTCCGGTTACTTCTCTCTGGCTGACACTCTGCTCTACCACCTGTTCGGTCTGTTCCCTGAGTCCTCCGACCAGTGTCTGCATTTCCTGTGCCATATTTCTAAGTTCGATTCCGACCTTCTGTGTTTCTTCACAAGCTTCAAATACCTGTTTTGCAATCTCTTTGGAGTCGGCCTGCAAAGAACCAATCTGTGCAACTTCCTCCGATGCACGGTTAATCTGCGTCAGGCCTTCTCTTGCCGCTTCCATATTATTGGCATTTGCATCCTGCACCTGTGAAAGCAGTTGAATCATATTTTCAATCTTTTCATTCATGGAAGAACTTGCCTGTCTGGAATTGTCCGCAAGTGTTCTGACTTCATCCGCAACAACCGCAAATCCTTTTCCCATATCCCCCGCTCTTGCCGCTTCAATGGAGGCATTCAGCGCCAAAAGATTGGTCTGGGAAGCAATTCCCTCAATCGCCTGTGTAAATTGTGCAACATCATCCACCGCCTCCTGAAGGCTCTTGATGGAGTTTTCCGTTTCTTCTGCGGTATCACGCAGTTTTTCCATACTTCCTGCCGTATCATTCATATAGGTGATATACTGGGAAAGTTTTTGGGAAGTCTGCTCTGCAATCTCCGTCATCCGGCTGCTTTGGCTGCTGATATGCTCCATATTATTCTTCATATCATCCGTTTCTTCATAAAGCTGTACCGCAAAATTGCCGTTCGTTTCACAATCTTCCAGTGATTTGGCCGCCGCATCGGATATCTCTGCATTCGTCTGTCGGAAAGAACCGATATTTTCTTTGAACCCAACGGTTTCTTCCAACAATTTCACGGAAGCATCGTTACATTCGGCAACCAGTTTTGCCACATTGGTCGTATCATTGAGATTTACCAGTAATTTCCTTGCTCCTTCCGCAATCTTGGCACAAATAATTGCCATAACAACCGTCTCAATCAAAAAACCAACACTCCTGCTGACAAACCATGTAAAATTATCTTCGTATTCGATCTGGGCAACACCAAGGGAACGTAAATACAGCGACAAAACCAGAAATACATAACTGATCGAAGCAATCTTAATCGTAAACTTCTTATCGTAATAAAAAATACTGCATACCATAGGAAGCGAATACGTCATATAAATCCCAATGGACGCGTTGCTTGCCATAATCGTAAGCAGCGCACAAAGTGCAATACAGGTAATGTACTTCAGTGCATGTATGGGGGTACCCATCTTATAAGCAATGGTCGGTCCCATTGTCACAACAACCCCGACCGCTGTCATAACCAGCAGATCGGATATCTTGGACTGAAACAATCCAATCGCAGAAAATATCATGATCGCCGGGAAGGCAAAAATAAGCCATCTTAAAACCTTGACCATATTCTGGGTAACATTTTCGTCATTTTGATAAAAGAAGTCTTTTTCCATCGTATTCTCCCTTCTATAAGTGCTCTTTTGTAGTTCCTTCATAACCCTTTTGACATATATTATGAAACCGCCCCAAAGGAATGTCAATTATTTTTCCCGATAATACAAAGCGAAAAAAGCCCTAAAATTCCATAATCAGACCGGTCTGTAACGGGTGTAAAACATCCCCCAGTTCTTCCTTTAATATGGCATATGCCTTTTCGCCGGTACAGTGTCCGGTACAGACATATTCGATGCCGGTCTCCCTTATCTTAGCCCCCAGCGTTCTGACTTCCTGCTCCGTTTTGTTATGGGTATGAAAACCGCCAATCAGCGCATACACTTTCTCCTGTGGAAACGTATCGCGCACTTCCCGGATCACATTTGCCGCTCCGCCGTGGCAGCAACTGTTAAAAATCACAAGTCCCTTGTCGGAACGGATCACCAGACTCTGTTCATGGGAAAAATTATCGGGATACCATCTTCCCTTCCTTTTCTGATACATTTTTTCCCGTTTTCCTGCCATTTCCAGCCCCTCTGTCTTGTGCGGAATCAGGTAGACGCCCTCTGCAATCTGCGAATCTCCTTCTGCAAACACAATCCTGTCCCGGTATTCTTTTAAAATATGTTTGGGAATCCCTATGTATTTGCGGAATAATTTCTTTTTGTGATAGCAATTTTCCGCTGCTGACTCACGCAGATAAAAATCCGCCCTCTGATTCCGTTTAAAAAATGCACGCATGCCATTGGCATGATCATAGTGCGCGTGGGAAAGTACCGCCATGTCCACCTGATCCAGTGCAATTTCTAATTTTTCCGCATTCGTCACAAACAATTCCGAAGCCCCTGCATCCAGAAGAATCTTTGTGCTATCTTTTTCGATATATATGCATAATCCCCATTCTCCCGGCAGTTCTTCCCTGCTCTTATTATCCACAATCACAGTCGCACGCACTTCCATGATCTCACCTCCATTTTTACAAATCACTTTTATACCATTATAACAAACCTTATTTTACGAAAAAAGGAGATTTATCAATCAAATGATAAATCTCCTTTTCTTCTTTGTTAGTAGTGGTATTCTCTTGCCCGGTATTCAAAAGAATGAAGTCTCCTGTCCATACCATATGTGACTGTACGGCAGTTGAGCGAATCCGTTCGCCTTTCTTCCACTTCTTTTTGAAGGATCTGGGAAAAAGAAAGAGTTTTCTTTTCGTTTGCATAACCGGAATCCTCTTCCGCTCTGCCATAACCGACATTTCTCATCTTTCCCGTTGCCAATACCGAATGCACCATGAAAATACTTGTCATTGCTCTTGCTGCGACAATCCCTCCTTGGATGTATATTTCAACAGTGACTTTTCTTATTATGTATATCGGCAGTTCCTTCTATTTACTTTAGTACTTTTGTACGGGATTTGTATCTATCCTGTTACTTTTATTTCGATCCTGAAGCACTAATTGCAGAGCGTAAATGTTTTTTGCCCCCCTGATTCCTTAAAAAGGGGGGCCCTCTGCAGTTTTCGGTATTTTAAGTATACAAGAAACGCAATAGAAATTCGCTGTGAACTACCCCGACTTATAGAAGTCGGGGATTTCCTGCTCACGGCGTGTTAAAACGAATAACACCTTAATTCTTATTTTATATATCCCAACACTTCTTGAACTTTCTCTCGATATTCCTGATTATAATCAAGCCACATTTCCGTGTGTTCACTATCAGGCACCGTCCAAATCA
>CAYLSH010000016.1:0-11762 GCA_964386235.1 uncultured Lachnospiraceae bacterium
AAAAAACAGGATCGGAGTTTTTCCGATCCTGTTTTTTATTGCTCCATCTGTCTGCCTAAAAAGCCACTTGCAGACTGAAGCAGTTTCTGTTCCACTTCCCCCATTTTCTTTTTGGGATCCATATTCAGCAAAACAACCGCACCGATCACATCTCCTTCACTGATGATCGGGCAGATTGCCTCCTGCGCATATTCTCCGCCATCATTTTCCGACACCGGAATAAAGTTTCTGTCCCCTTTTGCCGCCATAAACGTCTGTCTTTTTTCAATACAGTCTTCCAATTCCGGCGATATTCCTTTCATGATCAGGCTTTTCATGCCTCCCGCCGCCGCAATAAACTGATCCCTGTCCGAAATCAAGGCAATATGCCCGGAAACCTGCGCCAGACTTTCCGCATACTGTTTTGCAAATGTACTCATTTCTCCAATGGGCGAATACTTCTTTAAAATAATCTCGCCCTCTCTGTCCGTAAAAATCTCCAGCGGGTCCGCCTCGCGAATCCTGAGCGTACGTCGTATCTCCTTTGGAATGACCACTCTCCCCAGATCATCTATCCTTCTCACAATTCCTGTTGCTTTCATATAAAATCCTTTCCTTACATTTTCTGCTTTTGCAAGTAGTATCTGTAAAAGAAGAAATATTATACCAGCGGAATTTTTCGGAAACCTGGCGGGATATTTTTCGGAAACTTGGCGGAATTACTTATTTTTTTCCAAAAAATCAATCACTTCCTGTTTCTTTGGCATCACGCGCAAGGCGCCTTTTCTTGTGGTAATGATGGAGGCTGCCGCATTTGCAAAGGTCAGCATCTCTTTTCTCTGCTCGATTGTATACACATCCTGCAGTCCGTGCTCAAGAACATAATTCAGAATGCAGGCACAGAAAGTATCCCCCGCTCCGGTTGTTTCAATGGTACTTTCCTGTAAAAACGGCGCCACTTCCACATAGTCATCGCCCATATATGCACGGCTGCCGTCCCTTCCCATGGACACTAAGATCAAAGGAATCGGAAATTCTGCCTGTATTTTCCTTACACCCCTCGTAAAGTCTTCCTCTCCTGTCAGCCACCGGATCTCATTGTCCGATATCTTTAAAACATGACAGTAGGATAATCCAAACCGTACCATTTCCTTTGCATGCTCTAAATTATCCCACAAAGGCTCCCGCAGATTCGGGTCAAAACTGATAATCAACTGTGCTTCTTTTGCAATATCCAGCGCCTTCTTTGTCGCTTCAAACGCACCTTCATGCGTCATGGATAAGGTTCCGAAATGGAATATTTTCGCATTTTTTATGATATCTTCCTGCACTTCCTTTGCTGTAAGCATCATATCCGCTCCCGGATTCCGGTAGAAAGAAAAATCACGGTCGCCGTCTTCTAACGTGTGAACAAATGCCAGTGTCGTATGTACTACATCATCCATCATAAGATTCTCGGTTCCGATCCCCAGTTTATCCAGACAATTCTTTAAACTGTGACCAAACTGATCATTCCCGACTTTTCCGATAAAAGCCGTACTTTTTCCAAGGTTGTTTAACATGGCAAGCACATTACAGGGGGCTCCTCCCGGATTTGCCTCATAAAGCCGGTTGCCCTGGTCACTTAACCCATTTTCCGTAAAATCAATCAACAACTCCCCAAGTGCTACTACATCATAGTGTTTCATAGTGTCCTCCATACATTAAATATCTTTCCATGGTGCTGATGAAAAAAAGTGAAATTGATCCTTCGGTATCTCTTCTATACCTTTCACACTGATTCGGAACAAACGTTGCGCAATGGATAAGGAATCTGCCAGATTAACCGATATGATAACCACCGCTATTCCATGGTTGAGCAATATCTCCAATTGTTTCCATATATGCATTCTGTGTGCAAGATCAGCACTCTTAAACGGTTGTATGCAAAATACCGCATCCGGCTTTTGCAATAAAATCCGCATATATACCAGTTGATACTTTTGCTTTTCCGTCAGATCCTCTATCCGTTTTTGGTATAGTTCTTCTTCGATATATTCCCGGTACTCATGCACAATGCTTTTTCTGATTTTCCGATTGTAACATACACTCGGAACTCTGTGCGCAAGCCCCATACACAGATTGTCAAAATAACTCAATTCCGGGAATATCATATTGATCGTCGGTTCTTCTTCCACTACCGCGATATCTTTAAACAGGGTTTTTTGTTTTGTTCCGTCCGCCCAAATAATGCTTTGGTCCGGCGGCACTTCCCCCATTAATACACTTCTTATTTTTTTATAGGAAATACTGTCCAGGCATTGTAATGCCACACATTCCCCACGCTTAATGGATAATTGCAATGGCTTTTTCATGGTGCCGTACAAAATATTGTCAATCCGGACACACTCTTGCAAATGATTCTTTGCTCTCTTTTTTTCTTCCCAGTGATGCATCACCATAAAGCGGTATTTTTCCGTGTATTGATCCAGTATGTCATTATGCATTTCATACTTCTGAATCACTTTCTGGACACGTCCGTTTGTAAACAAAACCGCCCTGTCACAAATCTGCTGTAATGCTTCGAAATGCAGATCTATGTATATGAAACTAAATCCCCGGGACGCATAATAACGGATAATATCGTAAAGTTTATTTAGTTTGGTTTCTCCGACCAGTGTACTGATTTCATCCAGAATAATCAGACGCTGTCCCATGACAACGGCCCGTAATATTTCAACCACTACTCTCTCAAAGGTGGTTAGTTTTTCCACGTAGGTGTCTGCCTGAATTTCAATGCCGAGTTCTTTCAGAAACGGAGCCAGTTGCTTTCTGAGCATGGCGGAGGGTATGATTTCCTGTCGAAATCCCTGACGCAGCACAAAAACATTGTCCGCCACCGTCATTCCTTCTACCAGACAACTTTTTGCCCGGATGACGCATATTCTGTTCTGGCTGCGAATCGCTCCCTTCCACGAATTCACCAGCTCTCCGCCATAATACATATAACCGTCATAAAGAGGCCTGTTGGTTTGGAGTAAAGACAGAAGATCCTCAAGTCCATGGGAATTAACCGGGATAAACCCCAGTATTTCCCCTTCATATACCTGTAAGTTAAAGTCCTCAAGTTTGGTAATACCCTTATCTACGAAGGTGATTCTTTCCATTCGTAGTATCTCGTTTTTCATAGGATTCCTCTGCTTCTGATATTTGCTTCGTTGGTTAATAATGGGACCGTGATTTCAACATCCGTACCCTTGTTCGGGATTGAGTAAATATGCATTCCGTACTCTTCTCCAAAAATTAAATGGATCCGGTTATTTACATTTACAAGCGCAATCCCGCCTTTTTCTTTTTGTTCCGCATTGCCCCATGTATTGTTGTCACGCCGAAGTCTGCTGTTTAATTTTGCCAGACTTTCTTCGTCCATCCCGACACCGTCATCGGAAATCCGGATCACAAGACGATCCTTTGTACGTTCAAAGGCAATAATCAGATTACCCGTGCCGACTTTTAATTCCGTTCCATGGATAATGCTGTTTTCTAAAATCGGCTGAAGCGTCAATTTGGGAATCTTGCAATTCATAATGTCATTCCAGTCTTCTGCATTACACTCAACATGCATCTCAATCCGATCCCCGAAACGATACTTCTGAATCATAAAATAGGTCTCACAATTGTCAAGTTCTTCCTGCACAGAGACCAGATTTTCCACTTTGGTAATCGTATACCGGAAGAATTTGGCTAAGGCTTCCGTCATATCCGCCACACTGTCCGCTCCCGCAATCAAAGCCTCTCCTCTGATACTTTCCAGCGTATTGTATAAAAAGTGAGGGTTAATCTGGTTTTGCAATGCCATGTACTGTGCCTGTCTTTTATTCAGGTCCACTACCTGGGGTCCGTTTAGTGCGCTGATTATTTTTTCCGTCTGAAGTTTGTTCATGGGGGATAAATACAGGAAATCTTCGTCAAGGCTGTCCTTTACAACATATCCGTTCAATATGCGTTCTGTCATGGTCTCACACCAGTTAAACGGTCTGACAATCCACATCCACCAGACAGCATGAATGGCTAAAAGCATGAACGCAAGAACAAGAACACTCCAAACAGAGCCCTCTCCCTTCACCCAAAAAATCAGGTGTAGGATTAATACGGCTCCTAAAATGCTCCGGAAAACCCCTCCCACAAACGTTATTCTCTTTGAGATGTACCTTGCATAATCATGCTTCTTCACATTCACTATCCTCTATCCATATAACTTCCGGTATGTTGTAGGCTTGACGCCTGTCACTTTTTCAAATGTCTGATTGAAGTGTTTGATATCATTGTAACCTACTTTTTTACACACTTCCGAAATGGAGATATTGCTTTCCCGCAAAATAATCTTTGCCTGTTCTACCCGTACATTAATAAGGTATTTGGCAAATCCTTCATTTTCATATTTCTTGAAAAGCGTACTGAAATATGCCGGACTTAATCCTACGATTTCGCTTACCGTCTCCAATGAAATCGGCTCCTGATAATGATTCTGAATATATTGTTTCGCCTGCCTTATCGGCCGGTTCACATCATCCGTGTATTGCTGGCGTATACGCTGAATGTGGCTGTTTTGTAATTCTTCGAGCATGCCAAACAATTCTTCCACATCACGGCACTGATCGCATTCCTCATCAAATTGCGCAAGGCATTCCTGCCTGTTTTCAATCTTAATCTGGCTTAAAAACAGATTTCCACAGGTATGAACAAGGTCTAAAATCTCGTATCCATACATGTCCCCGGCTTTTTCAATCTCACCCAGCATAACCTGTATGGTTTTTTCGCTTTCCTCCGGACTCTTTAATTCAATTGCCTGTGTAATCATTCGCAAATAAGTTTCCAGCATATTCCGGTCCCGGATCTTCTTTTCAAAAACGATCCGCTCCAGTATTTTGCCCGTTCCTCTGGTCAGACGTTCTTTTATGGTGGTTACCACTTCATTTACTATTTCAACAAGATCTTCCGTTTTGTCGGTCAGGGAACTGATTGCCATGGAAAATGTCACATCCCCGTACAAGGCTTTTTCATATTCCAATTGTGTCAGGCAATTTCTTAGTATCCGCTTAATTTCTCCCTGTTCGGATGTTTTGTAGTTCATAATACCGATACACGAAGTACTCTTTTGCGTAATGATCATTTCTATGCATTTGGGCTCTAATGATTTTTCAAGCAGCTGCTCCACCTTGCCCATTACAATTCCCATTCCGTTTGGCGTAATGTCTTTGGTTTTTCCGTCCATTTTCAGCCAGAAAGCCTGAAAACAGCCCGGGTGCATATGTAAATGATATTCCTCATTCAATTCTTCAAGATCCATCTTTTTGCATTTTTGTTCCAAAAGATAGTCAATTAATAACCGTTGGATCCTTTTGATATCTTTTTCATTTTTTTGTATTAACTGACTGGTGTTTTCCTCGATGGCTCTTTTATTTAAAATTCCGTCCCGGACTTTTTCCAGCGTACTGACCAGTTCTGTTTTATTGATTGGTTTTAAGAGGTAATTACCAACCCCGTAGCTAATGGCGGTTTTGGCATATTCAAAGTGTGCGTAGCCGCTAATGATGATTATTTCCATCCCGGGTCTTTCTTCCCTGAGTTCCCGAATCACATCAAGCCCGCTCATTCCGGGCATACGGATGTCGGTAATCAATATGTCAACGGGATACTTCCTGACAAGTTCCAAAGTCTCAAGACCGTTATGCGCAGTTGCAACCACTTCCATCGACAGACTTTCCCAGTCTACCAGTGCATGGACCAGTTTACATATTCTTTCTTCATCATCTGCAATAATCACCTTTAGCATTATACTACCCCTATTCCTCTACATCCGGATATTCGTTACACAACAAACGGTATGGTGCTTCATCTTCTTCGATGCTCGGAAAACGTCCCACTTTTTCGTAGAAACGATTGTCCGTATTATCATCGTTACACTGGCTGACCTCACCGATCAGTACGGCACCTGTCCCTTTTTCGATCTCAAAATCATGATACATGTACGGATAAATGCTGATACTCTCACCGGGAGTCAATTTCACCTGCGTACCGGCGGGCACCACAACCTCTCTTCCGTCCAGATGCACATGCACGTCATTTACTTTATCCAGATCTTCTGAATCCGTGGAGTTATAAACGCGGATCAAAAGATTGCCACCGCCGCGGTTGATAATGTCTTCCATCTTATTCCAATGGAAATGCATCGGGGAATACTGACCTTCTTTTAAGTACAACAGTTTTTCTGCATAGGTTTTGGTATATTTATCCTTCATTGACAGATTGCCGTTTCGGATGGTAATCAACGAAAAACCAACCTTATCAAAATCGCCCAATCCATAATCCGTAATATCCCAGCCGAGCATATTGTCACGTACCTCATCATAATCATGCCCCTTGGTTTTCCATTCTTCCGGAGTGAAATTACAGAATGGCGGCAAAGAGAATCTGTAGTTCTTTATCATTTCTTCCATTTCTTTTAATGCTTTATTTATTTCGCTTCTTTTCATGATCATTCTCCCTTCGATTTATTATAGCATAGTTCTTATAGTATAGAAACCGCCGGATCTGTCTAAATCCGGCGGTATTTGTATCTTTCTTTTATTTCTGATGCCTGTTCTTTATTTTGTGATAACGGAAACACCGGTATCCGTAACAACGCCACCAAGGGAATTGCCTTCCAAAGCACTTACACATGCCTTCACACCTTCGTAACCCATTACGTCAGGATTCTGTGCCATTGTGCAAAGAAGATATCCGTCATCGATCAGGTTAAGGATTGCATCGGATTTATCAAATCCTACACCGATGATGGAAGCATTACCGGATGCTTTGATTGCGTTACCGGCACCTGTTGTGGAACCTTCGTTACATCCGAAGATACCAACTACGCCCTGTGTGATGTAGTTTTCCGCAATACTCTGGGATTTTGCTGCATCACCTTCACCGTACTGGGTTTCTAAGATGTTGAAAGAACTTCCTTCAAATGCGGAACGGAATCCTTCTTCACGCATTACGCAGGAATCGGTTGCTGCATTTACATTGATGATACCGATATCACCGGAAGTCACGCCGTCTGCTTCTAATTTCTTTAACATTTCTTCACCGGCTGCTTTTCCGGCTGCTTTGTTATCTGTTGAGAAAGTTGCTTCTGCATCTACATTTGCAGGAGAGTCTACATAAACTACTTTAACACCGGCTGATACTGCTTCCTGAAGAGCGGAAGAAATAGCATCAGGACCATTTGCTGCTACCATGATGGCATCACATCCGCCTGCTACTGCGTTGTTAACGCATTCAATCTGCTGTGCATCGTCTTTGGTGTTTGGTGACATGAAAGTAACTTCTACACCGAGTTCCTCTGCTGCCTTCTGAGCACCTTCATTTAAGGTAACCCAGTGCTGGTCGATAGAGTCCATGGTAATCAGGGAAATTTTCCATTCCTGGCTTGCAGTTGTTACTGCAGCTGCGTCATCGCTTGTTGCGGCTCCGCCTAAAGCTGCTGCATCAATTACGGAAACGCCTGTATCTACTACTTTACCATTTAATGATTCTCCGTTAATAGCCTGAACTGCTGCTTTTACGCCTTCATAACCCATTACATCAGGATTCTGTGCCATTGTGCAAAGAAGATATCCATCTGTGATCAGGTTAAGGATTGCATCGGATTTATCAAATCCAACCCCGATGATTCCGGTATTGCCTGCTGCTTTGATTGCGTTGCCGGCACCTGTTGTGGAACCTTCGTTACATCCGAAGATACCAACTACGCCCTGTGTGATGTAGTTTTCCGCAATACTCTGGGATTTTGCTGCATCACCTTCACCGTACTGGGTTTCTAAGATGTTGAAAGAACTTCCTTCAAATGCGGAACGGAATCCTTCTTCACGCATTACGCAGGAATCGGTTGCTGCATTTACATTGATGATACCGATATCACCGGAAGTCACGCCGTCTGCTTCTAATTTCTTTAACATTTCTTCACCGGCTGCTTTTCCGGCTGCTTTGTTATCTGTTGAGAAAGTAGCTTCTGCTGCCACATTTGCAGGAGAGTCTACATAGATGATCTTTACGCCTGCTGCCGCTGCTTCGTCCAATGCGGATGAAATAGCGTCCGGACCATTTGCTGCTACCATGATTGCATTGTAGCCGCCTGCTACTGCGTTGTTAACACATTCAATCTGCTGTGCATCGTCTTTGGTATTTGGTGCCATAAAAGTAACTTCTACACCAAGTTCGCCAGCTGCCTTCTGAGCGCCTTCATTTAAGGTAACCCAGTGCTGATCAATGGAGTCCATGGTAATCAGTGCGATTTTGGCATCGGCACTGCCCGCATCTGCTCCTGTAGCTGCATCATCCGTTTTGCCACATCCCACGATGGATGTTGCCAATAATGCCATACAACATAACAATGAGAATAACTTTCTTTTCATTTTTTTCTTCCTCCTTTATTTTGACCGCATACGCGGCAATTTACATATTTACTGTTTCTTTTTAGAGAGTTTGCCGCCTCTGTAAACTACGTCAATCAGAACAGCCGCAACTACAATAACACCAATTACAAGTCTCTGGATACCTACCTGTACACCGATCATATTCAAACCATTCTCAAGAGTCTGCCATACAGCAGCACCTGCTAAAGTTCCAAGAAGTAATCCGGTTCCTCCGTTCGGAGATACACCACCGATTACGCCTGCCGCAACACCATACATCTCATATGTATTACCGGCTTCCATATTACCCATTCCGGCCTGTGCACAAAGGATAAGTCCTACACCCCAGGAACAAATGGAACTAACCAGATACGCTTTGGTCGTTGCTTTTACAATATTGACACCGGAAAGTTTTGCCGCATCAATATTGGAACCGATCGCATAAATATGTCTTCCTGATTTTGTTTTGGACAGAATAAAGAAGAAAACAATAAAGGCGATCAAAGCCAGCCAGAAAGTATTGTATACACCCAATGTTTTTCCGTAATACAGAACGTTCTGGAACTTGTCGGCTGCATCTTTTCCGATACCTGTGGCAATGGCATCCGTGTTACGGTTGCCGTTAATCATGTAAGCGATACCTCTTGCCGCAAACATGGTACCCAGTGTTGCAATAAAGGGAGGCAGTCTGAATTTACCTACCAAAATACCATTTACTACACCCATAACCAGACAACAAATCAATGCAACGGTTATGGCAATAAAAGGATTCACTCCCAGTACCATTAACTGTGCCGAAAGCATGGCACTCATAGCCACCTGGGAACCTATAGAAAGGTCGATGTTTCCGGTGATCATGACATAACTTTGTGCAATACCTATCAATAAGTATTTTGACATGGAACGCAACAGGTTCATTACATTCTGGCCTGAGAATACGGTCGGATTCATAATGCCGAATACAACATAAATCACAATCAGACCAATGAATGCGGTTAAGGATGCGCCCATACCACGAATTCCTACAATTCTTTTCCATAGACTTGCTTTTTCACGGTTCATTTTTTAATCTCCTTTTCAACTAATTACTGCCGATCTTTTTATCTTCAAATGCTGTTGCCAGTGTTAAAATTTCGTTCTGTGTGGTTTCTTTTGCCATCACTTCTCCGGTAATCCGTCCATCACACATTACGATAATCTTATCCGCTATTCCCATAACCTCCGGCATTTCGGAAGAAACAAATACAACCGCGATGCCCTGTTGTTTCAATTCGTTCATCAAATTATAAATCTCAACCTTGGCTCCTACGTCGATTCCTCTGGTAGGCTCATCAAAGATAACAACCCGGGAATTTCTTGCCAGCCACTTACCTACAACAACTTTCTGCTGATTACCACCCGAAAGATTGGCGGCAAGTATATCCGTATTCGGAGTTTTGATTTTCAGGCTGTCAACCACGCGTCCGCACATCTCTTTTTCTTTTTGGGAAACAATCACACCGCCTTTGTTACATATAATATCCAGATTGGGAAGTGTAATGTTTTCTCGAACGCTTAACTGCGTGCAAAGACCATCTTTCTTACGATCTTCCGGTGCCAAAACAACACCGTTTTTAATCGCATCCATCGGACAGTTAATGGTCACCTCTTTGCCATCCACAAATATCTGACCGCTTTCTTTTTCATCCACTCCGAAGATAGCTCTTGTGGTTTCCGTTCTGCCTGCTCCCATCAGTCCTGCAAATCCAACAATTTCTCCTTCGTTTACGGAAAAATTAATATTCCTTACCAGTCTTCCGGCATTCAGGTTCTTCACCTCAAAGACAACTTTTCCTTTTTTGCACTCCACTCTCGGAAACTTCTCTTTGATTTCACGTCCAACCATATTGGTTATGATCTGATCCATGGTCAGATCTTTAAAATCGGATGTTAATATGTATTGGCCATCACGCATGATGGTTACTCTGTCAACAATATGCTGCAATTCCTCCAACCTGTGTGAAATGTAAACAATTCCTTTTCCTTCACTCTTTAATTTCTTAATGATCCGGAACAAATCGTTAATTTCCTTGGAAGTTAATGCCGATGTCGGCTCATCCATAACCAGAACCTTTGCATTTACGGAAAGGGCTTTTGCGATCTCAACCATCTGTTGTTTGGATACCGGCAAATCGCCTACCATCTGTCGCGGATCAATCGCAATTTTCAGATCATCCAGAATCTTTTTCGCTTCCGTTTCCATCCTGGCATTGTCAAGTGCAAACTTCCCTTGCAACTCCCTGCCAAGGAAAATATTCTCCGCAACCGTCAGATGTCTGCATAAATTCAGTTCCTGGTGGATAATTGCCACACCGATTTCTTCGGCCTGTTTGGGAGTGAGATCTCCGTACTGTTTGCCAAAAATCTCCAATTCACCGGCATCTCTGGTATATACACCGCTCAATATTTTCATAAGTGTGGATTTACCGGCGCCGTTCTCACCCAGTAATGCCATTACTTCACCGGAACGCAACTCAAAATTGGCATTATCCAATGCTTTTACGCCCGGAAAGTTCTTGCATATTTTTTTCATTGAGACAATTACTTCATTCATTCTCTCATCCTTTCTCTACTAAGAGTAAATACTTTGCTTCCTGTTTCAATTATATAGTAGGTATATTGCTTCTCAAAAGGGGAGAGTTTTTTACTTTTAGGGGGATTTTTATGGGATTGAAAATTGTACCCGGAATTTTAAAAAAATCCCTCTCCTTACATCTCCTGCTTTTTCAGGTAGTGTCTGTAAAGAAAGGGATTCTATATACGGGTTTAGAAGGCACTGTTTTATAACATCATCGTCATATATGGCGGAATACATATAATTCCATCTTTCATAACCAAATTTCTGGGATGAATGATATAACTCTCGCCTATACGGTTCTTATACTTCTCTCTGAAATTGTTTAAAGAAGTGGTCTTGTACTGTTTTCCGGATTTTACTTCAATCGGGAACATCCTGTATTTTAATTTGCTGTTATTTGAAATAATAAAATCTATCTCCATGTCATTTCGATGTTTTTCTGCATTGTAATGAGTATAAAAATAGAGTTTATGTCCATTTGCCACCAGCATCTGTGCTATTGCGTTTTCGTAAAGCATGCCTTCATTGATTGCCAGTTTCCCCGCCAATATTTGTTTATATACTTCATCCTCAAGCAATTCATTTTCATCAAATGCATGGCTTACCAAAAGACCGGTATCTCCCATATAACACTTCACATAACTTCTCGCTTCATTCAATGACAAGCCAACATTGGGATCATTGCACAAAAAACACTCATTTGATATCATGGAATCCGCTAGCCAGAA
>CAYLSH010000016.1:11862-27780 GCA_964386235.1 uncultured Lachnospiraceae bacterium
TCCTCCAAATTATACACATATATCCCAATCACGTTTTCTATGATTCTATGCATATTATATCCATTATTTTGATTATGCGCAAGTGTTCAACATGTCATTTTTCTGATTATGCGCAGATATTCAACATTCTATTTTTTTGATCATGCGCAGGTATTCAACATGTAAAAATCCCTCTCCTTACATCTCCTGCTTTTTCAGGTAGTGTCTGTAAAGAAAGGGATTCTATACTTTTTATCCAATATCCGGTTTTGGTGGGACGTCCATCTGATCAGAAACGAAGCGGAACTTGTTTTTTCTGCCATCAATGATAGCAGATGCCTGCTGTCTCTGCAGGATCGCATTTCTGCAATCCTGTCTAAACCATTGATTAAACCTTATTTTTTTAACACTTTTACAAAGCATGCCACAGCGCCGAAAAGCACACCGGCTACCGGCCATACCAGCCACGTAAAGCCCCAGTCGTTTGTGGTAAAACTCCAAAGAAGATAGATGGCAGTCACCACGCACCAGTACACACCCGCAATCTTCTCAAGGACCTTGCCTCTTTCTTTATTATCCGGTGTATAGTCGTTTTCCTGCAGGAGTTTCGTAAAACTCTCATGAACAAGTCCGCGGCTGACAAATAGGTAAACACCGCATGCCACGATTGCAAGCAAAAGACTGACAAAAGTAGTTCCCACCAGTTCGTTCTCACTGATCATCATGGCAAGAATTAAGGGAATCACGGAGAAAATACACAATCCCACACCCGTTGCAATGGCCTTGTGATATGTATCTTCATAATCATCCCTGCGTTTTTCCACAACACCCTTTACACCATATAAAAGGCGAATCTCTTCTTTTTCCAGATACTCATATTTGGACAGGCGCATGGAATTTAAGATAATGGGAATCACGGCTGCAATCACAATACCAAGCAAAATGGCAATTCCGATTCCACCCAGAATATTTTCCGAAAAACGCTCCGGCCAGGTGCATGCAATGCCGCCAAGCAAAAGCAGGGGAATCGGGCTCATAACCAGTGCCATGATCGCTGTTGCAAATCTCGGCGCACAGGTTTTCACCAGATCCATATAGGTATTGGCTTCTTCTAAGGAAACGGAACGTACCACATCATCATCCGTTTCCATGGTCTCGGAAGGAAGGGCTCCTTCGATCTCATCTTTTAATAAGTAGTCCGTGCTCACTCCAAATAAGGAACTCATCTTTACGATCTTTTCCAGATCCGGAATGGACATCCCGGATTCCCATTTGGAAACGGACTGTCTGGAAATCCCCAGCTGATCCGCAAGATCCTCCTGCGACCAGCCGCATTTTTTTCTTAATGAAATAATCTTGTCTGCTAATATCATATTTTTCCTCTTTTCATTTTCCTATTCTTTTTTCTCTGTACAGAAACAAGTCCGTGACTTGTTGAGGAAAATATAGCATTTTTAGCGGTTGACAACTACCAAGTGCGCTTGGAAATTCGTCAACTACGGGTTGCAAATGCACTATTTACAACAGATTCACTCCATGTTCCTGTGCAATCCGGTACACTTCATCCGGCCAGATGGAGGACTGCACTTCCCCGATGTGTGCACGCTGCAAAAAGAACATGCAGATACGGGACTGCCCGATTCCGCCACCGATTGTGTAAGGAAGATTACCTTCCAATACATCTTTCTGGAAAGGAAGGTTCGCTCTGTCTTCGCATCCTGCGATCTTTAACTGACGTGCTAACGATTCTTCGTCCACACGGATACCCATGGAAGAAAGTTCCAGTGACATATCCAAAACCGGATAATACACCAGGATATCCCCATTTAATTCCCAGTCATCATAGTCGGGGGCTCTTCCGTCATGGGGTTTGCCGGAACCTAATGCTCCACCGATCTTGCAAAGGAATACCGCACCTTTTTCTTTTGTGATCAGATTCTCTCTCTCCTTCGGTGTCTTATCCGGATACATATCCTCTAACTGCTGCGTCGTGATAAAAGTAATCTCATTTGGCAAGAACGGATCCATGTAATGGTATTTGCCGCACATATAGTACTCTGTCTGCTTGATTGCCATATAAATGCGGAATACCGTTTCCCGCAGCGTTTCCATATTACGCTGTTCTTTGTCAATGATACGTTCCCAGTCCCACTGATCCACATAGATGGAATGAATGTTGTCGGTTTCTTCATCACGGCGGATCGCTGTCATATCTGTGTAAAGGCCTTCCCCTTTTTCAAAACCGTATTTTTTAAGTGCTAAACGTTTCCACTTGGCAAGGGAATGGACAATCTCTACTTCTGTGTCATTCTGTTCCTTGATTCCAAATGAAACCGGCCGTTCCACACCATTGAGATTGTCGTTCAGACCGGACTGTGGTTTTACGAATAAAGGGGCGGATACACGGGTCAGATTCAGTGCATCTGCCAGCGCAACCTCAAAATAGTCCTTCACTTCCTTAATGGCGATTTCTGTTTCTTTAATGGTCTGGGGGCTCTTATAGCCTTCCGGGATATCAATTTTTCCCATCTTTTTTTCCACCTTTCCTTTTGTGAATGCCGGTTAAAACCGTTTCCATATTATAGACCAAACTGCAACAAACCTATGGTCTGTTGCAGTTATCCTCTTTGATAAATATTCAATTTACGTCCATATCATACCAGTTACAAACGCATTTTGCAAGATGGCTTATACATTATAATTCACAATTGTTTACCGTTCTTGGGAACGGGATCACGTCACGGATATTGCCCATGCCGGTTAAATACATTACGCAGCGTTCGAATCCAAGACCAAAGCCGGCATGTCTTGCAGAACCGTATTTGCGAAGATCCAGATAGAAATCATAATCCTCTTCTTTTAATCCCAGTTCTTTCATGCGGGCAGAAAGTTTCTCGTAGTCATCCTCACGCTGGCTTCCGCCAATGATCTCACCGATACCCGGTACTAAACAGTCCATAGCGGCAACGGTTTTGCCATCCTCATTCAGTTTCATGTAGAATGCCTTGATCTCCTTTGGATAATCCGTAACGAATACCGGACGTTTGAAGACTTCTTCTGTCAGGTAACGCTCGTGTTCTGTCTGAAGATCACATCCCCATGATACTTTATATTCAAATTTGTCGTTGTTCTTTTCTAAGATCTCGATAGCTTCTGTATAGGTCACATGGCCAAACTCAGAATTGACCACGCCTTCCAGTCTTTCAATCAGACCTTTGTCTACAAAATTGTTAAAGAATGCCATTTCTTCCGGCGCATTTTCAAGTACATAACGGATCACATACTTGATCATGCTCTCTGCCAACATCATATCGTCCTGTAAATCTGCAAAAGCAATCTCCGGCTCGATCATCCAGAACTCTGCCGCATGACGGGTCGTGTTGGAATTCTCCGCACGGAAAGTCGGGCCAAAGGTGTAAATATTGCGAAATGCCATTGCGTAGGTCTCACCATTTAACTGTCCGCTTACGGTAAGATTCGTCGGTTTGTTGAAGAAATCCTGTGAAAAATCCACTTTGCCTTCTTCTGTCAAAGGAATATTGGCAAGATCCATGGTCGTTACCTGGAACATTTCTCCGGCACCCTCACAATCGCTTCCCGTGATCAGTGGTGTATGCACATACACAAAATCTCTTTCCTGGAAAAATTTGTGAATCGCATACGCACACAAAGAACGAACACGGAATACTGCCTGGAATGTGTTGGTTCTCGGACGCAAATGCGTAATGGTTCTTAAATATTCCAAACTATGTCTCTTTTTCTGTAACGGATAATCGGGCGTGGATTCTCCTTCCACCATAACTTCCGTTGCCTGAATCTCAAATGGCTGTTTTGCCTGTGGTGTTGCCACTAAAGTACCTTTTACGATCAGGGCTGCTCCAACATTTAATTTGCTGATCTGTGCAAAATTGTCCATGCTGTCATGGTACACAACCTGAATCGGTTCAAAAAAAGTACCGTCGTTTAACACGATAAAACCAAATGTCTTGGAATCACGGATACTGCGTACCCAGCCGCCAATCGTAATCTCTTTATCAAGATATTCTTCTTTGTTACGAAATATTTCTCTTACTGATAAAAGTTCCATATCTGCTCCTTAACTGCTTGATCGCGGCTCGCACAAACGATCAGTCCCTTTATGCGTTCCCCGCTCATTCATTATCTTATCAATGCTTTTTTGATTATACCGCACAAATGCATGGTTGACAAATGGTTTTCATGTATTTTCCGCCGGTTTTCTCACAGAATGCGATTTTTCTCACGAATCCCCCAAAATTTTAGCCGCCACCTCTGGCAGTTGTGCAAAGCAATTGATTTTTGCCGTTTCTTCTGCAATCGTACCAAATCCATAGGCGGCATGTACAAAGGTCAGACCGGCTTCCATGGTTGCCTCATAATCGCCCTGAATGTCCCCTACATAGATGGCTTTCGTAAGGTGATTGCGATCTGCGATTAAACGGATATTTTTTCCCTTGGAACAAAGATTGTTTCCATAACATTCAATATCCTCAAAATAATGCCAGAAATCATAGTGATCCAAAAAGGCCTCAATATACCCGCTCTGACAGTTGCTCACAATATAAAGATGATATTTCTCCTGTAATTTCTTCAGGGTTTCTTCCAAATCCGGATATAGAATTCCGCCATGCTCCCGCAGATAATTATTTTCATACACACCGCAATGATCGATCAATTCCAGACGCGCTTTTTCCTCCAGATCCGGAAATAGGATTTCTGCAATCTTATCCATGGTTTTACCCATCACACGCTGAATGTCTTCTTTGGTGATCACACGTTTTTTATCATACTCTGCGTTTGCCACTCTGGTCCACGACTGTGCCACACCACCGGCGGAATCCCAGAGGGTTCCGTCCATGTCAAAAATAATGCCCTTCTTTTCCATACTCGTTTTTCCTCCTGTATGAGCCGGCAGATAAAAATCCCTACGGCTTCGTTTCTTCTCCCTCTTTAGCAGAATCCATGCCAAGATAGGATTCCATATCCTTTAATAACTGCTCTGTCAGTTCTAAAAGATGTTCTTCATCCTTTTCCACCATGCCCAGTTTTTTATACCGGTATACAAAAGCGGGATTTTTACCCGGCATAAATTTTAACTTCTTTCCGTGTTTTTGTAATAATTCAGGAATGCCTTCGACACGCAATCCGGCATCCTGCTTTAACTGAAAACGGATCTGTTCGCTTTTTCCCTTCAATTCGGTTACATACAATCGATGTGCCGCCACACGAATCAGGGAAATCCGCAAAAGATTGGCAACGGACCTGGGTACATTCCCGAAGCGATCCTGCAGTTCCTCCGTCATATCTTCACTTTCCTGCAGGCTCTCAATCCCTGCAATCCGCTTATAAATGTCCAGTTTCTGGACCTCATTCATAATGTATTCCGCCGGAATAAAAGCATTTACATCCAGATCCACCAAAGTATTAAAATCATTCAGATCCGTCGGGATTCCTTTCAGATTCTTTACGGCTTCGTTTAGCATCTTGCAATACAGTTCATACCCAACGGATTCCATATGTCCGTGCTGCTTTTCTCCCAAAAGATTGCCGGCACCACGGATCTCCAGGTCACGCATCGCAATCTTAAATCCACTGCCCAGATCCGTAAATTCCCGAATGGCTTCCAGTCTTTTCTCCGCCACTTCTTTTAACATCTTATCCCTTTTATACATAAGGAAAGCATAGGAAGTGCGATTAGAACGCCCCACACGTCCCCGCAACTGATACAACTGCGACAATCCAAGACGATCCGAATCATGAATGATGATCGTATTGACATTGGAAATATCCAGTCCCGTCTCAATGATCGTGGTGGATACCAGAACATCAATCTCATGATTGATAAAGTCATACATGATTTTTTCCAGTTCGCTTTCCTTCATCTGCCCATGTGCAAAAGCAACATTGGCTTCCGGCACCAGTTCCTGAATGCCTGCTGCCACATCCGCTATATTATTGACCCGGTTATACACATAATAGACCTGTCCGTCACGGGATATTTCCCGGACGATTGCTTCCCTTACCAGTTCTTCATTGTATTCCATGACATAGGTCTGGATCGGCAGACGCTCACCCGGGGCTTCTTCCAATACACTCATGTCGCGGATGCCGACTAAGGACATATGAAGAGTCCGGGGAATCGGCGTTGCCGAAAGCGTCAGCACATCCACATTTTCTTTCATTTTCTTGATCTTTTCCTTATGGGTGACACCGAAACGCTGTTCTTCATCCACCACCAGAAGCCCAAGATCTTTAAAAACCACATCCTTGGATAACAGCCTGTGTGTACCGATCACAATATCCACATGACCCTTTTTTAAATCTTCCAGGGTCTTTTTCTGTTCGGCAGCGGTCCGGAAACGGGAAAGCATATCCACCCGGATCGGAAAATCCTTCATTCGCTGTACAAAGGTCTGGTAATGCTGCTGTGCCAGTATCGTGGTCGGCACCAAAAACGCAACCTGTTTGGATTCGGACACGGCTTTAAAGGCAGCGCGAATGGCAATCTCCGTCTTGCCATAGCCCACATCCCCACAGATCAGACGATCCATGATCCCGGTACTTTCCATATCCGCTTTGGTATCTGCGATCGCACTTAACTGATCCTCGGTTTCCTCATAGGGAAACATCTCTTCAAATTCCCTCTGCCATACCGTATCTTTTCCATACTGATAGCCCGTATTCTGACTGCGTGCCGCATACAGTTCCACCAGATCCTTTGCCACGATGCCAACCGCGCTCTTTACCCTGGACTTGGTATTGCTCCACTCTTTGGAACCCAATTTGTTCAGTTTCGGTTTCCTTGCATCCGCAGAAGCATATTTCTGTATCAGATCCAGACCCGTCGCCGGCACATAGAGATTACCGCCGTCCCGGTATTCGATCTTCATATAGTCTTTTACCACGCGTTCCACTTCGATCTTCTCAATCCCACGGTAAATGCCCAGTCCATGGGTTTCATGCACCACGTAGTCACCAATCTTTAATTCATTGAAATCCTTGATCTTCTGACCATCGTATTTCTTTTGTTTTTTCTTCTTTTTCTTTTCTGCTCCAAAAATATCGCTTTCGGAGATGACCACAAATTTGATCAGCGGGTATTCAAAGCCCTTGCCCACATGACCGTACAAAACCAGGGTTTCCCCTTCTTTTGCCTCACGGAACGGATCCTCCGTATAGACGGCAGCGATCTCTCTTTCCCTAAGATCCTGCGCCAGACGCTTTGCACGGATACGGGAACCCGATAGTAAGATCACACGATACTTATTCTTTTTATATTGAAGAAGGTCCTTTGTCAGCAGTTCAAAACTGTTCCGGTAAGGCGCAATTCCTTTGACACTGACCTGCATTTTCCGATCGGGCTTACGCAAAATCCCCTTTTCTTCCATTGTCGAGATCATGAGCACATGATTATTCTGTATCTTAGCACACGCCGCATTTACACCCAGAAAAATATCCGCCTGCCCGGGCAGCATAAATCCTTTCGCAATACGGTTTGTCATGCTTTCCCGAAATTCCAGTTCCACGGCATTGGCGTGTTCTGATATCCGCAGCGGTTCATCCAGTATCAAAAGGGTCCTATCCCTGTCAAATAACTCCAAAAAAGACTGGCAGTCCTCGTAAAAATAACGGATATAACTCTCCAGATTGGTCATGCGTCCCAATTCCTTTAAGTCCTCTTCCAGTTCTTCAAACTGTACTTTTAACCGATGCGCTTCCTCCGTCTTAAAATCCTTTCTAAGCGCCTCATAATTGCGAAGCATCTCTTCTTCAATTCTTCCCAGCCCATTTTCCAACTGTTCCCCGGATAAAATGATCTCCGTTGCCGGATAAATGGATACGGATTCCAGGTTTTCAATGGATCGCTGGCTTAAAATATCAAAACTGCGGATGGAATCCACCTCATCTCCCCATAATTCGATACGATAGGGATTTTCCTCCGTCAGATCAAACACATCAATGATTCCGCCACGAATGGAAAACTGTCCGGGTTCTTCCACCTGATAACTGCGCACATATCCCATGCCAACCAGTTTTGCCGCCAGTTTTTCTTCTTCGGCAATTCCTCTTTTTTTCACGGACAGAATATTGTCCTTGAAAACGGAAAGCGGCACCTGTGCATTCATCAGCGCATCAAATGTGGTCACGATCGTCAGTGGCGCCCCATCCGCAATTCTTCTGAGTGTGCGGATACGCTCCGTCATCAGACGGTTGCCGTGGATATCAGCCTGATAAAAGATCAGATCCTTTGCCGGATAGGAAAACACGTTCCGCTCATACAGGCGCAGATCTTCCAGGATCTCTTTTACCCTTTTATCACTAAAAGTAGCGATGATCTTTACCTTAAAACCATCGCTGAGTCCTTCTACTATATGTACTTTCTGTGAGTCCGTACAGCCCGATACCGAGACACATATCTTTTCTTTTGCAAGGGATTCTTTTATCTCTTTATAATCCGCCAATTCCTCCAACGGCTTTATAATTGCATTCATCCTTACTAAAACCTATTCCTTTTACCTACCAATCAGTTAAAACGGTTCATTGCCATATCCACTTCTTCTTTTACCAGAAGGGAAATTGCCTCCACTGCCCGTTCACACGCAGCATCGACTTCTTTTTTCTCGGAAGGCGAAAAATGTCCCAGCACATAATCTGCAAGATCATAGCCTGCCGGTTTTTCACCCACACCGATCTTGATTCGTTTAAAGACATCCGTCCCCGTCTGCGCGATAATGTTTTTGATGCCATTGTGACCGCCGGCACTGCCTTTTTTCCGGATGCGCAGAGCACCCGGTGCAAGGGAAATGTCATCATAAATCACAATCAGTTCGTTTTCTGTTTCTGCTTTATAATATTGCAGGATCTCACGAATACTTTCTCCGCTCAGATTCATATATGTCTGCGGTTTTACCAGTATTACCTTCTGCCCTTCGATATACCCCTTTCCGATCATGGCTCTGTGCTTACATTCCAATACGGAAATATTATACTTTTCTGCCAGTTTATCAATAAAAGAAAAACCCACATTGTGACGGGTATTTTCATATTGTCTTCCCGGATTGCCCAGTCCTGCTATAATATACATGTTTTTTCCATGCCTTTCTTCTTTTATCCTTACAAGGATAACAAAAAATGAAGTCATGCGCAATAAAGCATTTTGTCAAATGGTCTATCCGGCAAAAAACGGGATGAACTCAATGATCCATCCCGTTTTTCTTATCTTTTGTAATTGGTCCAAAATCCTTTTTTGCAAAACACGCTCGTCTTACATATCCGGTTCTAAAAGACTTTTCTCATAGCTTTCCAGAATGATCTTCTGGATGCTTTCTCTGGTATCGGAGTTGATCGGATGGGCAATATCCCTAAATTCCCCGTCTGCTGTCCTCTTGCTTGGCATTGCGATGAATAACCCTCTGTCTCCTTCGATCACCTTGATGTCATGAACCACAAATTCATGGTCTATGGTGATGGAAACAACTGCTTTCATCTTACCTTCCTTATCAACTTTTCTCACTCGTACGTCTGTAATGTTCATTCTTATGTCCCCTTCTTTCTGTATCAATCCGATATTAGATAATGTAACGTTCGCTTCTTTCCAATACGATCTCAATATCACCCTCTCCTTTGTGGTAGGAGTTTGCACGGATCGTACCATGGCTTTCTACGATGCAGTTTTCAATATACGAATTGTCACCAATATACACATCATTTAAAATGATGGAGTTTTTGATTACACAATTGTTACCGATAAATACCTTCTTAAAGAGAATGGAATTCTCCACTGTGCCGTTTACGATGGAACCGCTGCTTACAAGGCTGTTGCTTACATGCGCACCGTAATTGTATTTGGCAGGCGGAAGATCATCCACTTTGGAATAGATATCCGGATATTCTTTGAAGAAGTAATCGCGGATCTCCGGTTTTAAGAAGTCCATGTTCGTATCGAAATAATCATTTACGGAAGCAATGTTCTTCCAGTATTCTTTCATCTTGTAACCGTAGATTCTCTTCTGATTCTTGTAACGGATCAGAACATCCTTTACAAAATCGTAACGGTCTTCCTGTGCACATTTTTCGATCATCTCAATGAGCAAACGGCGGCGGATCACGTAGATACCGCATGAGATCGTATTGCTCTTAGCAACGATCGGTTTTTCTTCAAATTCTTCGATACGGCATTCTTCATTCATCTTAATCGTACCGAAACGTTCCACATTCACACCCTTTGGCATATCGCGGCACACGACCGTAATATCCGCTTTTTTCTCAATGTGATATTCCAGCACCCTGCCAAAATCCATCTTGTACACGCAATCACCGGATGCGATCACAACATAGGGTTCATGGCTTTCTTTTAGGAAATGAAGATTCTGGTAAATAGCATCCGCCGTACCTCTGTACCAGAAACTGTTGTCCGCCGTCTGTGCCGGCGTAAATACAAATAAACCTCCCTGTTTTCTACCAAAATCCCACCATTTGGAAGAACTCAGATGTTCATTTAAACTTCTGGCATTGTACTGGGTAAAAACTGCCACCTTCTGAATATGGGAATTGGACATATTACTCAGTGCAAAATCAATACTTCTGTAACTGCCGGCAATTGGCATGGCTCCGATTGCCCTTTTCTGGGAAAGTTCTCTCATGCGGTGATTATTACCACCTGCCAAAATAATACCTATCGCTCTCATGCCTCATCACCTGCCTTAATAAGATTTTTGCCACTGGGAAGATAATGGTTTTCATAGTCCTCAGGTGTCGTTACCCCAAAGACACATGCATTCTTTCCAACCGTGATACCACTCGGAATCTCACTCTTTTCGCCGATGCAGACAAGACTGTTATTGTAAATATGAGGGAATTCCTCATTTTCCGCTTCTTCTCCAATACCAAAGCGGCTGTTATCATGGATTACGGCATTCTCTGCAACGATGGTCTTGTACATCTCGCAGTTAGCACCAATCTGACTGTTGTTCATGATGATGGAATCCCTTACCACCGTATCCTTGCCGATCGTAACCCCACAGCCGATTACGGAATTGTATACTTTACCATAGATCTCGGATCCTTCGCCTACGATACTCTTCTCCACAACACTGCCGGAAGCAAAGAACTGAGGCGGAAGAATATCGCTCTTGGTATAAATCTTCCAGTATTCTTCATATAAATTAAATTCCGGAACCACATCAATCAGTTCCATATTGGCTTCCCAGTAGGAATGTAAGGTACCGACATCCTTCCAGTAACCATTAAATTCGTATGCATATAAAGGTGCTCCCTTTTCATGGCAGTACGGAATGATATGTTTACCAAAGTCAAGTGCCGGCTGATCTGCTTTTGCAATCAGTGCTTCTCTGAGTGTCTTCCAGTTGAATATATAAATACCCATGGAAGCAAGATTGCTTCTGGGATTCTCCGGTTTTTCCTCAAATTCGGTAATCTTACGGTTCTCATCCGTAATCATGATACCAAAGCGCTTGGCCTCTTCCATGGGAACCGGCATAACAGCAATCGTGCATTCTGCCTTGTTCTGTTTGTGGAAATCCAGCATCACTTCATAATCCATCTTGTAAATATGGTCACCGGAAAGAATCAAAACATATTCCGGATTAAAGCGCTCCATATATTCCAAATTCTGATAGATCGCATTGGCTGTACCGGTGTACCATTCGCTGTTGGTGCTCTTTTCATAAGGAGGAAGCACGGTCACACCGCCGATATTACGGTCAAGATCCCACGGAATACCGATACCGATGTGTGTATTCAGTCGCAATGGCTGATACTGTGTCAGTACACCAACTGTATCCACCCCTGAATTGATACAGTTACTCAACGGAAAATCGATAATACGATATTTGCCGCCAAACGACACTGCCGGTTTTGCAACCTTTGATGTGAGGACACCGAGACGGCTCCCCTGTCCGCCTGCTAAGAGCATGGCGATCATTTCTTTCTTAATCATTGTCATCACCCCTGAGTATAGTAATTTCTCTCTCCTAAAGTGTTTCTAAGGTAGTATAAAGGGATTATAGCACATTGGCTCTATAAAGTGAATGTTTTTTACTAAAGAAATTGCGATTATTTCACTCTGCTTTGTGCAAATTTAACATTACCACCCTTGCCTTACCCTCTTGCAAAAAAAAATTGTATTTTCCATAACATTGCGATAAGATAACTAGAAGAGACATATACTATAATATAGTAGATAGGAAGTAGATTTATGTATCAGATTGATTTTGACCATCCGATTTCCGTATATTTCATTGGTATTGGCGGCATCAGCATGAGCGGTCTGGCTGAGATTCTTCTCTCCAGAGGATTCAAAGTATCCGGTTCCGACCGGGTTTCCTCCCATCTGACACAGCTCTTAGAAGAAAAAGGTGCCCATATCCATTACGGACAACGTGAAGACAATATTACACCCGACATTGACCTTGTAGTCTATACGGCTGCCATTTCCGGAGATAATCCGGAATGGATTGCCATGGAACGTTTGCAGATTCCTTCTTTATCCAGAGCGCAGCTTTTAGGAGAGATCATGCGCAATTACGAACTTCCCGCCGCAATCGCGGGGACGCACGGCAAGACCACTACCACGTCCATGGTTTCCGAGATCCTGCTTCATGCGGACAAAGATCCTACTTTGTCCATTGGCGGCATCTTAAAATCCATTGATGCCAATATACGCGTCGGGCACTCCGGATTCTTTGTCACGGAAGCCTGCGAATACACCAACAGTTTCCTCGAATTTAATCCTAAGATCTCCATCATATTAAATATAGAAGAAGATCATCTTGATTTTTTCAAAGATCTGGCTGATATCCGCAATTCGTTTCATCGTTTTGCCGCCCTGCTTCCTTCGGACGGTGCTCTGATTATCAATCACGAGATTGAGCGGTATGAGGAGATCACAGAAGGGATTGCCTGCCCGGTTCTTACTTACGGGTTTACACAGGACTGCGATTATTATGCATCCGATATTTCCTATGATGCACTCGGATACCCCACCTTTGTACTTCATTCCGAAGGATTTGCGGACGAAACCGTGTCCCTTTCCGTTCCCGGCAGACACAATATTTCCAATGCGCTTGCCGCCCTTGCTTTTGCAGATCGTGTCGGAGTCAGCCGTAAGGATGCTCTGAAAGCGCTCAAAGATTTTACCGGAACGGAGAGACGTTTTGAGAAAAAAGGCGAGATCGGCGGCATTACCATCATCGATGACTACGCCCACCATCCCACCGAGATTGAAGCGACCCTGCAGGCAGCTTCAAACTACCCGCACAGGACCTTATGGTGTGTTTTCCAGCCCCATACTTATACCAGAACCAAAGCCTTTTTACCCGAGTTTGCAAAAGCACTTTCCAAAGCAGACCGCGTAGTCCTTGCCGATATTTATGCGGCAAGAGAAAAAAATACCCTCGGCATTAGTTCCATGGATCTATGCGAAGCGATCCGTGCGGAGGGAACAACCTGTGAATATTTCCCCTCTTTTGATGAAATTGAAAATTTTCTTTTAGAAAATTGTACACAGGGTGATTTGTTGATAACTATGGGTGCCGGAGACATTGTAAAAGTGGGCGAAAGGCTTCTCGGAAAATAGTTGTCCACGTTATCCACAAATTTTTTCGATTTTTGGGTCGAAAATTTTTGTGGATTTCTTTTTTTCATGACACACAAAAAATCCCGTATTTATCTGCCTCTTGTTTTTTAATCCACATTTTCCACATTATCCACATCCCCACCAAAGCCCGTATTTTCGGGCTTTCCCGGACTTTCGAGAGTTTTCTTTTTTTGAAATCTATGTTATAATCAGCCTTGCTTTGAAAAAATAGAAATCAGGTGAATACATGGGTGAATTAACACTGTACAAAGAAAGTGATGAGGGGAATACCATTGTCTCCAATTGCTTTATTGACCACTACCTTGCCAATGCAAATGATGCACAGATCAAGGTCTATTTATATCTTCTTCGCACTTTTGGTGCCGGACAGGCAACAAGCATCAGTGCGATTGCAGATAAGTTCAATCATACAGAAAAGGATGTGCGCCGTGCTCTTTCCTATTGGGAACAGCAAGGTCTTATTGCGCTGGACTGCGACGAGCAGGGCAGACTGACCGGTATCCGTCTCAGAACGCCCCGTCTGCATAAACAGGTAACGGAAGACACTGCGCCTTTTGCTCCTTTTGTCACCCTTATGCCTGCTATTGACCATAAACAATCCTCCGAATCGGATACCTCCCGCACCAAACCGGAGTATACGGCGGATGACATTAAAGCATTCAAAGAAAGGGAAAACACCTCGGAACTTCTGTTTATCGCCGAGCAGTACCTGAAAAAGACGCTGAGCGCGAATGATATCCGTTCCATTCTGTTTTTAACGGATACACTTCATTTTAGCAATGATCTGATCGATTATCTGTTACAGTACTGCGTACAGCGTGGCAAAAAGGATTTCCGTTACATTGAAAAAGTCGCAATCAGCTGGGCGGATGCCGGTATCCGGACTCCCCAGGAAGCCTCTACATACAGTTCCCGGTATGACCGCCATGTATATACGGTCATGAATGCCCTCGGCAAAAACAATACCCCCACTTCCACGGAGGTGGATTTTATAAAACGCTGGTACAATGAATGGGGCTTTTCCATGGATATTATTCTGGAAGCCTGCGAAAGAACGGTTTTAGCAACGGACAAGCATCGCTTTGAATATGCGGACAAGATTCTTGCTTCCTGGAAAAAGAACAATGTCCATCACAAAACGGACATACAACAACAGGATGCCGATTACAAAAAAACCCGTACTTCCTCCGTTCCGAGGAAGAAACTAAATACCGGTGTTTTCACGCAGTTTGAACAGCGTGATTACGATTATGATTCTGTAGAAAAAGAACTTTTAAATAAAAGATAGGAGAGATCACCGTGGCACTTTCAAATGCGCAATATGACCGGATCAAAAAAATATACGACAAGCGTCTCCTGGACCGCCATTATGAATCCGAAAAGCGCCTATCTTATGTAAACGAACATGTACCGGGCTTCAAGGCCTTAAACGATGATATTTCCGCCCTTTGCCTAAAGCAGGCAGAATTGCTCTTAGATGGTAATGCTTCCGCTCTTTCCGATCTGAAAGCATCCATCGGCCAGTTAAAGTCGCAAAAAGAGGCTCTGTTAAAAAAAGCCGGTCTGTCTCCCGATTATCTGGACATTCCTTATATCTGTCCCGACTGTGAGGACACCGGATACATAAACGGGCAGAAATGTCACTGTTTTAAACAGCAGGCTCTGACCCTTCTATATGATAAGAGCAATTTAAGAGAGTATCTGGATTCCCTGGATTTCTCCATGGTTTCCGACCAATACTATGAAGGAGAAGATCTCGTTCATTTTAAAGATTCTTATCAGAAATCCATTAATTTTGTAAATAACTTCAAGAATGACTATCAAAATCTGTATTTTTATGGTACAGTAGGTACCGGTAAATCATTTTTATCGGGTTGTATTGCCAAGGAACTCCTTCAAAACGGCTATTCCGTCATTTATTTCAGCGCTGCCGGATTGATGGATGTAATCGCCAAATATTCCTTTAACCGCAAACAGGATCAGGATTTTGAGGCGGTTTATCAGGATATTTACGACTGTGATCTTCTGATCATTGATGATCTTGGTACCGAATCCATCAATGATTTTACCATTTCACAATTGTTCACCTGTTTAAATGAGCGTTTTCTTCGTAAGAAAAGCGTGGTGATCTCCACCAATTTATCGCTCAAAGAACTGAGGGATTATTATTCCGAACGTATCTTTTCGAGGATCGTCGGTAATTTTCTCTTCTGCAAGATGACAGGTCCCGACATACGTAAATTATAAAATCCTTTATCACAGAAAGTATCACAGAAAGTATCACAGAAAGTATCACAGAAAGT
>CAYLSH010000017.1:0-26520 GCA_964386235.1 uncultured Lachnospiraceae bacterium
TATTTAAATAAAACTACAAAATGTATTGGGGAGGTTACGAGATTATAATAGCAAAGGGTCCGTTTTTCGTAAATACCAAGGATTCACAAATTTGTCAAAAACATTTGTCTGTTTTTGTTTAATTTGCATAAAAAGAGTGTTATCCATGCAGATAACACTCCATAATTCCTGATCAGTCAAATAATGTTTCAAACTCTTCTCTTCCGATCTTTTCTTTTTCCAGAAGAAGGGTGGCACATTTTTCTAATACATCCCGGTGGTCCATAAGCATTTGTTTTGCCTTTGCATAGCAGTCATCCACAATACTCTTTACTTCTTTATCAATCTCACCCGTAATGTATTCACTATGACTTCTTGTGTGGGCCAGATCACGGCCGATGAATACCTCATCATCGTCATCATCATAATTCAAAATACCGATGTTCTCACTCATGCCGTAGCGGGTAACCATACGTCTTGCTTCTTTTGTAGCACGCTTGATATCGTTGGAGGCACCCGTTGTGATATCATCAAAAATGATCTCTTCTGCAATACGGCCGCCTAAAAGCACCATAATATCCTGAAGCATACGACCCTTAGTCAAGAACATTTCGTCTTTTTCCGGAAGCGGCATGGTATAACCGGCCGCACCGTTTCCGGTCGGAATGATGGATACCGTATAAACCGGACCCACATCGGGCAACAAATGGAATAAAATCGCATGACCGGATTCATGGTATGCCGTAATGCGTTTTTCTTTGTCTGAAATAATTCGGCTCTTCTTTTCTGCACCGATTCCTACTTTGATAAATGATTTTTTGATATCTTCCTGTTTGATAAAACTTCTGTCATCTTTTGCCGCAACAATCGCAGCTTCGTTTAACAGATTCTCAAGATCCGCTCCGGTAAATCCTGCTGTTGTCTGAGCAATCTGGGACAGATCCACATCATCACCAAGCGGTTTATTTTTCGCATGAATCTTTAAAATATCCTCTCTTCCGGTTACATCCGGAGGAGCCACACTGATCTTTCGGTCAAAACGACCCGGTCGCAAAATAGCCGGATCCAGTATATCCACGCGGTTGGTGGCGGCCATTACAATAATGCCTTCATTAACACCAAAACCATCCATTTCTACCAATAACTGATTCAGAGTCTGTTCTCTTTCATCGTGTCCACCGCCCATACCGGTGCCACGACGTCTTGCCACGGCGTCAATCTCATCTATAAACACGATACAGGGGGAATTCTTCTTAGCATCCGCAAAAAGATCTCGTACACGGGAAGCACCCACACCAACGAACATTTCCACAAAATCCGAACCGGAAATCGAGAAGAATGGCACATTTGCCTCTCCGGCTACTGCTTTGGCCAGCAATGTTTTACCGGTACCGGGCTGCCCTTCCAAAAGAACGCCCTTTGGAATCCTTGCCCCCACTTTTGTATATTTTCCGGGCTGACGAAGAAAATCGATAATTTCTTCCAAATCTTCTTTTTCTTCCTGAAGTCCGGCAACATCTTTCAGGGTAATCTGTCCGTTAACGGACATTCTGGCACGGCTCTTGCCAAAGTTCATCATTTTCGCATTGGCACCGCCGCCTGCATTTTGGGCATTTATAATAAAAAATAACAATACTCCAACCGCAATCACCGACAATACCGGCAATACATAGGTTAGAAACCAGTTTTCCCGCGGAATATCCTTTATCATCGGATCAATGTCATACTCTGTCAATATCGACTGTATTTCATCCACATCCGTCACGTATAACACACTGACTTCTCCGCTTTTCTTTTCCACACTCACAACACCGGTGGGCGTCTCCGCATTGGGCTGAATAAGAACCTGTGTTACATTTCCTGCCTGCAGATCCCTCATAAATGCACCTTTTGTATAATTGTTGTCTGCGGAATCCAGTGATGTATACCAGATCATAGCCAGAAAAATCCCCAGCATGATCAGAAAATAGAGACTAAATCCCTTACTACTCTTTGTCAATTTTAAAGCCTCCTTCTATTCGTCAAATTCTACGATTCCGATATAAGGGAGGTTACGATATTTCTGAGCATAATCTAATCCATACCCTACAACGAATTCATCCGGAATCTGAAATCCTGTGTAGTCCACGTCCACCTCTGCCACACGGCGTTCCGGCTTATCTAACAAGGTACACAGTCTCAGACTCTTTGGTTTTCTCTCACCAAGCATTTTCATAAGATAACTTAATGTTCTTCCTGTATCTATGATATCCTCTATAACAATAACATTTTTTTCCATCAGAGGATCTTCCAGATCCTTCACAATCTTAATAACACCGCTGGAAATTGTGTTGCTTCCGTAACTGGAAGCGGACATAAAATCAATGGAAACCGGAACTGTGATTCTTTTTGCCAGTTCACATGTAAAAAAGACACTTCCACGCAGAACGCAGATCAAATGTACCTCTTCTCCTTCATAATCTTTACTGATCTGTTCTCCTAATTCGCGGATTCTCTTATCCACTTCTTCTTCTGTCAATAAAACTTTTATTCGTTCAGCCATTTTAGCTCCTTTCCTCATTTGTTTGTTTTATCTTCACTTGTAAAATAGTCTTTGTCTGATCCGTCACCTTATACGCTTCGCTGATACGCATACCAATTACCCATAATATATGTTTCTCATCCGCCAAAAGCAACTTGTTCCCCCGATTTGCGCAGGGAATCTTTTCTTCTATAAAATACTGTTTAATTGTTTTTCGTCCACCATCATCATTTATGACCAGATAGTCCCCCGGTTGACGGTTTCTAAGCACTAAACAACTTTGTATTTTATCATAATCAAACCATTTCGTATACGTTTTTTGGGGAATCTTAGGGTAAATTTTGTCAGTAAGGAGGGAAAATTCGATCTCTTCTCCGTTTTCACACACTATCCGGCCCGGAATCGTGACCGTTACCGCTGCCCGTTCACACTTCTCCGCCTCTTTATGTCGAATCACAATTTTGTCAAATTCACGGACTGCATACAATCCATAGGGAAGTGGTATTTGTTTTCCGCTGTTTTTTTCAAAAAGCTCCAGCAGATCCTTTACGTGTACAGCCGTAAAATCTTTTCGCGCCGGAATCAGGTACGAAAATGCCCGCAGCAATAACTGCTTTCTGATTACCTCATGCTGCTGCATAAATTTTTCCCTATCGATATCGATACGATCCGTCTTATATAAAAAAACACTTTCCTCTGCCCGATCCGTCAGTTCCTCTAAAAAGGACCGGATCCCAGCCATCTCTTCTGCCACATTCGCCACATGCCGAATCGATTGCTTGCAAATCTCTTTCTCAAAATAGGGAAATACGACATTCCGCAGTTTATTCCTTGTATAAGTATTTTCTTCATTGGTTAAATCTATACACCATTCTACCCCTTTTCCGGATAAATATTCTTCAATCTCTTTTCGCTCCACACAAAGAAGCGGACGGATAATCCTTTCTCTTACCGGCAGGATTCCGGCAAGTCCGGACACCCCCGATCCCCGGAGCATATGAAACAAGGTCGTCTCTGCCTGATCATTCCTATTATGTGCTACAGCAATCTTTCCGCGATCTCCAAAAGGTTCTCTGATTTTTTCAAATGCCGCATACCTTGCCATTCGTCCGGCTTCTTCCGTTCCGATCCCTTTTTCCTTGGCGTATGCCGGAATATCTTCCCGAAAAATATGACAGGTCACACCTGCTTCTTTACACATCTTTTCCACATACTTTTCATCCGCCGAAGCCTCTTTTCGGATGCCATGATTCATATGTACTACGATCAACTCGGCTCCCTTCTTTTTACAATACTCTTGTAAAATCAAAAAAAGACATACCGAATCCGCGCCACCGGAAACCCCTGCGATAATCCGGTCACCTTCCCGAACCATCCCATGCTTTTCCATATATAACTCAACTTTTTTAACCACGCTCAACCTCATTTGTTACCGTATCTTCGTTCTTAAAAACAACTGATACATACAATATAGCCAAATGAAGGCAAAAAATCAATCTTCATACTTATTTTCCCAAAATCCCATCACTAAAACGGTCATATCATCCCGGATTCTTCCTTTGCTTAGATTCAATACATATTTCATGATGCAGCCCGCAATCTCATTGGGTCTTTCGTACTGAAGGTCGGTTATCAGTTCCTGTATAAACGGTTCTCCTTTTTCTTCCATCAGGCAGTCCATTACACCATCGGAAAGCATGATAATATAGTCCCCGTCCTGTATGGGTCGTCTTATAAGTTCTATCTCCTGCTTGTGGAAAACACCCAGTGGCAGGGAGGAAGCTGTCAGTTTTTCCACTTTTTCTCCATTCTTTATATAGGTACATGCACTTCCGATCTTGGCAAAAGTTGCTATTTCCCCATAAAGGTCAACACCGCAAAGATCCAGAGTGGACATATTCATATTCTCAGCTCCCGCCAATAGCGCATCGTTAATCATCTGCACCGTCATCTCAATGGAAAATCCGGCATCCATCAGTTTTTCCGCCATATCCACTACCATCTCACTGTCGGCGCATGCCTTTTCTCCCGATCCCATTCCATCGGATAATATCGCCATAAAATATCCATTCCGGGTTTCAAAAAAAGAGTAATTATCCCCGGACACTTTTTCCGTTTCCTTTACCGCTTTCGCATAACCGCTTAGTACGGTCAGTTTTGCCTCTTCCTCAAAATATAATGTCTGAAATTCTTCGGAAAGGAAAAAGTTGCTTCCATATACGGGCTGTAGCCGCTCATTCAGCAATACGGACAGGTAGCCTGCCAGTTCCTCGCTTGTGTGTTGTATGTGACGGCGATTTCTGGCTTTGATCGCAACCTTATTTTTCCCGGATTCACCCTTTAATCTGTAGATGTCCAGGACAACAATGCCTTCTTCTTCCAGCATCCTGATAATCTGTTTTTTTCTCTTTTCCGGAAACCAGACTGCCCTTACTTCTTTTCCGGCAACTTGTCCCATGATATCCGCCATTTCCCGCAGATTATCCGCAAATAATTCCCTGTTTTCCATCAGTCTCTTTTTCCATAAAACCGTTTCCCTGCTTTTATTATCTGTTTCACTTTCTTCCCTTGTTTCAACCGACGGAATATATACAAATACCTTTGCCAGTTCTTCAAATGATCTGGCGCAGGTTATAATCTTTTGCTTTTCATACTCTAATAAGTATGCAGATTCCTCTGCCGCTGCTCTGATAGAAGTGTTTTTCATTTTCTGCCCTGCCTTTCTGCCAACGGATATGGCAAAAATATATTATACATGGCAGGATTCGTATTTTTTGTCAAAAAAGATCCTCCGCATAAACTTTCTTACGAAAAAACCCACTGCTCAAAAATGGCAATGGGTTTTACTCTTCTGATTTAAAAATAATTTCATTTTCATTTACCAGGCCCAGCTTTTCTTTGGCTACTTCCTCCACATATTTCTGCGTCTGGGTATATTTGCGATACTCCTCAATCTCTTCGGCCCGTTGTTGTTCCGCTTCGATCTGTTCCTGTAACTGCTCTTCTTTTAGTGTGTATTCATCCAGTTTTCTCTGAATACCAAAACGTCCGTACGTAATAACGATCCAAAGCATCACGATGACCATAAGGATAAGTGCTACGCTGAATCCATTCTGGCGTTTCTTATGTACTATGACTCTTCTGCTCATGTCGTCTCCCTTCTTTACGTTTACATAATGTAATTTTAATCATTTTCTTATAGGACGTCAACCGAATTTTTTGCAAGGTGGCACGTTGCTTCATTCTTCTTCCCATTTTTTTCACGATACCCATTGTTTTTCGTTCCAGAAAATAGATCGGCGAGAAAAGACCGGAAAAGAAGATATACAGAAATTTCAATATCTTTCGCAAAAGAAAGGTCATGTTTTTAATATAGAAATTGCTTAGCGTCTTTCGGTAAGTAAGCATGCCCAAAAAAGCCCCCACAACGGAAAACCAGCGAAATACACCGTTATTTTCCCTGTTCTGCAGCAGAAAAATCGCAAGTGCTGCCCACACCCAGAAAATCAGATCTTCCATGGAAATAAAAGCCGTATTATGGGAAATGACTCGCCTGCACACACGAATATTATCATATACAAAGGTAATAACGATTCCAAGCGCAAAAGAATGCAATAAAAAGTGTAATTCCTGATAAATGCTTTCACTCAGCACCTCTCATCCCCCTGCTATTTGAATAATTTTGTAAAGAAAGAACTCTCGTTGACGGATGAAACGGCATTTTCCGAATATGTCAGGGAATCCACCCTTCCATCTATATCTACTTCTCCCTTATCCAGTGTAAGATGCGTCACATGCAGTTCACTTCCTCTAATCATAAGCATTCCCAGATCGGTTTCTAACAATATTTCATTTACATCAAAAGAAAGTACATCCTGCACTCCGCTGATCGTGCAATCTTTGCGGTTATTTAATACAAATTTATGCTGGCGTCTGCCCGTGCTGTTTAAATCTTCCATAAAAAAAGGGTCTCCTTATTCTCTATACCTTAGATTATATTGGACACCCATGCAAAATATTCCATTTTCCGTTGCCCGATTCAGATATACCGGAACAGTTCCCTGGCTTCTTCTTTGCGTATGGTCTCTTCCACCGCAAGTACTTCTACTTTTACTTCCTTATTCCCAAATTGAATCGTGATTTTGTCTCCTACTGAAACATTGACCGATGCTTTTGCCACTTTATCATTTACAAGGACTCTTCCTGCATCACACGCTTCATTTGCCACCGTGCGTCGCTTAATCAGACGCGATACTTTTAAATACTTATCCAGCCGCATACTCTGCCTCCCTGTCTCTCTTCCCAGAAAAAAACAAGGTAAGTACCGAAGCACTTACCCTGTAAATTCACATTCCCAACGTCGATTAGTTGATAGCGTCCTTTAAAGCTTTACCAGCTTTGAACTTAGGAGCCTTAGAAGCTGCGATCTTCATAGGAGCACCTGTCTGAGGGTTTCTTCCTTCTCTTGCTGCTCTTTCAGAAACTTCAAATGTACCAAATCCAACTAAAGCGATTTTTTCACCTTTCTTTAATTCATCTGCTACTGTTTCTGTGAAAGCCTTTAATGCTGCTTCTGCATCTTTTTTAGATAATCCAGCTTTTTCTGCCATAGCTGCTACTAATTCTGTCTTGTTCATTGTGAACTCCTCCTCTTAAACGAGTTAATCTTCTTAGTACGTTTTCAACGCCTATATAATATATAGCTTTTTTGCCTTGCTTTGTCAAGGTTTTTCTAGGTTTTCTAGGGCTTTGAGAGAGATTTTATTTTATATTCGTCCAATTTCGCTTCTTATCCATTCTGTGATACGGACTTTTCTCCCTCTTTCTTATCGGAAGAATCGGTTTCTCCTGTTTCTTCACTACTCTTTTCTTCGGCTTTTACCAGTGCGGAGAAGGACATGGATTCATCCTTTGTCAGATCCGTAATATTAATGGTATAGCTTCTTGTTTCATACCCTTCCTGACGTAATGTGATCACATGGATCCCCTCCGTCTTTTTCACACTGACCGGAACAATCCCGATATAGGAACCATCCATGTACACTTCTGCTCCCGCAGGTGCCGTGATCGATAATTTGGTTCCACTTGCCGATACCGCAGTTTCATCCGTAGTCGTAGTCGTTGCGGTCGTATTTCCGGAAACAGTATCGCCATTGTCCTTTTCCATGGTTACCTGAATCGTCGCACTCTCCTGACCCACCTTTATATACTGGATCACCGTCTGATATTCTTCCGCTTTTGCCATCATCTGATGAATACCGTATTCCACCTCAACCGGAGCGGAAATATCCACCTGCTCTCCATCGATATAAATCGCTGCCGTGTCCGGTGTTACCGCAAATAGTAAGGTGCCGTATTTTTGTAAATCTTCTTTTTTCAGATCTCCAATATCCAGTTCCGTTTCCTTGTCCCGTTTTATTGTAACTTTTTTCGTTGCGGATACCCCATTCGTGGACAATAATACATCATATTTTCCTTCCGGAACCACTAACAGCATATCTTCTTCTATCGGGCGGATAATTCTCTGTCCCACTTCAATCCAGCCTCCCCAGAAATACTCATCGTTTTTCAGTCGAAGGTATCCATGCCCTTTGTCAATGGCAATACTGTAAACCGTATGATCCATTCCCTGTATACGAAGCGTATCTGCTTCGTTAATATCCATGATCTCTGCCTGTTTTCCATTGGAAACGACCAACAGATCGTCCTCATATTTGTATACATCACTTCCCACCGTTATCTCGCCGGTTTTTTCATTGATGGAAAATTTTTCCACATTTTCCAGTACAAAACAGTCATCCGACCTTTGAAGCGATGCAAGGGTTTTCTTTTCCTTTAAAAAAGTAATCTCCACGATATCGCCTTCTTCCAACTGTTTCATGGAGAGGGAACTTCCGTATTTGTCATACAGTTTCGTGGTGCCGTCATAAGTCAGCGTATAACTTCTGTCCTTGATAAGATTATAAAAGGTAATTTTCTTTTCCTTTTCATTCAGTTTTTTAATCAGAGCCGTATCCGCACTGTCATACATGCCTGCTCTTGCCGGAACAAAACCGGTCTCTAATTCTTTTGCTTCTTCTGTGATGGTCTGACTGCCGCCGCATCCACACAATAAAACGAATGCCAAAAGCAGACAGACCAGTTTGATTCTTTTGTCCATTTCATTCCTCATGCCGTGCATCGCACGGGACTCTCTTGATCAGGAAAACATTGTACGGATCAGATGATTCTTTGCCTCTTCCTGCTCCAGTATTTTTTCCAGTTTTTCACTATTCCTACAGGATATCCATGATTTTGAACTGTTAAAATAATAATTTACAATTTTCCAGAATTTATCCGGGTAAGAAAAGCGATATTTTAATTGCAACACTTCCTCTTTCGGAAGTTTTCTTTCTTCATTGTAGATTTTAAGAAGTTCGTTTCCTACTTCCACGCTCCAATTATTTTTTTCCAGCAGTTTACGCATAAAAAGGTACAGATCACGGACCGGACTGTCCACGGATATTTTTTCAAAATTGGTAATAAAACAAATGTCCCGCTCCACCAGGATATTATGATACTGGAAATCCCCATGGCATAATTGTCTTTTTTGCAACATCCTCTCATGCCAGGATGCCACATCTTCTTTTTGCAGATCGTCCAGGATGGAAAGTGCCCTCTCAAAAAAAAGATCATAGTACTTCTGTAAATACAATTCAAAATCCGATTTTTGACTTTTTCCTTTTAAATATCTGCGAACACATCTCAATTCGGCATTATGTTTTTCAAATTCATGTAAAACGGGCATCTTATCCGGCACCGGAAATTCCGCTTCCCATATACCTTCCATGGCATTATGAAGTCGGGCAAGATGTCGGATTCCATTCAGGTACTCCGCCTTGTCGCGGATATTACATTCTTTAGCCCGGGAATACGTTTTTACGACATAGATCGTTCCGTCATAATCTGCGCAGAAATACCCGCCTTCCTTATTGGGAAGAATGGCTTCCATATCCTCATACCCATTCTGACGGATCTTTTCCAACATCTCCGCGATCCCGGCAATCCTTTGAGGGGCTCCTTTATATTCTTTCAGAATACGGATTCCATCCTCTGTTTCAAAAAGGATGGATCCTCTTCCTTTCCATGTTCGTTCCACTGTCAGATCATACTGTTCTAATATACTAACCGCCCGGTCATTCATCTTTTCTGCTCCTTACCAAGATATTCTCCACTGTTTGGGATGTTTTATCTTATGACTCAGAGTCAGAAAGTATGATTTATTCTGACAGGGAAATCTGTGATAATAAAAATTCCTTTGTATTGCAGGACGGATCCTCTAAAACCAGATCAAATAATTGTTTTAAGGTGTCTCCGATCTGTCTGCCGGGTTTCATTCCCACGGCAATCAGATCACTTCCGTTTACCGCGAGATCTTTCAAGCAAATACACTCTTTTTCTTCCAGTATCTGATGGTATATTTCTGTTATCTGCCTTAATCCTTCTTCTTTTTCTTCTCTTTTATACATGCTCTGTGAAAGGAAATCCGCATGCTTAACTTCCAATAACCGCTCAAACAGATCTTCCCCCACCTTTACTATGGCGCGACGCACCGCTTTTTTGGTCGGTTCAATCTTCAGATCATGATATTTTACCAGACGAACCACCTTCTGGCGGGTATCATTATCAAAACGCAGACTTTTCATCCTTTTATCCGCAATCTCTGCCGATTTTTCCACATGTCCGTAAAAATGATCAATACCGTTTTCATCCACGGTTTTCGTAACCGCTTTACCAAGATCATGGAAAAGCATGGCAAGGCGCAGTAACTTGTCCTCCCGCACATAGGTAAGGGAATGTAATATATGTTCACCTGCACTGTAACAATGGTGGGGATTGTTCTGCTTTGTCTGCATGGCAGCATCAAACTCAGGAAGGAAAACCTTTGTCATCCCCAGTTCATACGCTTTCCTCAAATAATCCGGATGGGGGGACAGCATCAATTTGATCAGTTCTGTACAGATCCGTTCCGCACTGATACGGGAAAGGGAAGGGGCAAGTTCCGCTACCGCCTGCCCTGTCTTTTCTTCTATAGAATACCCTAACTGACCGCTAAAGCGTACCGCTCTCATCATGCGCAGGGCATCTTCTGAAAATCGTTCTCTCGGATCACCCACACAGCGGATCACCTTGTCCTGTAAGTCCTGCATACCTCCAAACGCATCCACAATTTGGGACTTATCATTATACGCCATGGCATTGATGGTGAAATCCCGTCTCTTCAGATCTTCCGTCAAATTGGAGGTAAACGTTACTTCTTTCGGATGCCGGCTGTCTTCGTATTCTCCGTCTATCCGATAGGTCGTAACTTCGTAAGTCTCCTTATCCAGTAATACCGTTACGGTTCCATGCTGAATCCCCGTGTCTATCGTCCTTTTAAAAAGTTCTTTTACCTGCAGGGGACTTGCATTTGTCGTAATATCCCAGTCGTCCGGAATTTTTCCCAAAAGAGTATCCCTGACACATCCTCCGACCGCATATCCCTCAAATCCAGCCTCTTCCAGAGTATGAATAATGCACTTTACATTGTTCGGTAATTTCATTTTTCCCTCGTTACTTTACTAACCGCACGGTTTCTCTTGCAATCGCAAGTTCTTCATTTGTGGGAACTACCATTGTTACAACCTTATCGCTGTCCCCGGACAAAATGACTTCTTCTCCGCGCAGTTTATTCTTTTCAGGATCTATGCTGGTCCCCAGCCATTCCAAATACTCGCCGATGGAAACTCGCATTGCCTGATTGTTTTCTCCGACGCCGGCAGTGAACGCGATTACATCCACGCCCTTCATCGCCATCACGTAGGCACCGATATATTTTGCCACTCTGTATGCGTATGCTTCCAAGGTATCCTTCGCCTTCTGATTTCCATTGTCCGCTGCTGCCGCCAGATCACGGAAATCACTGGAAACTCCACCGGACAATCCCAAAACACCGGATTTTTTATTGCATACATCGATTACTTCTTCTGCTGACATGTTTTCCTTTTCCGCAATAAAGCCGACAATGGCCGGATCTATATCACCGGAACGTGTCCCCATGATCAATCCTTCTAACGGGGTAAGTCCCATGGAAGTATCTACGGATTTCCCGTGATCCACTGCGGATATGGAAGCCCCATTCCCAAGATGGCATACGATGATCTTTAAGTCATCCCTGTTCTTGCCCAGGATTTCGGCTGCCCGTTTGGAAACAAAATCATGACTGGTTCCATGGAATCCATATCTTCTGACTTTATACTTTTCATAGTATTCATAAGGAAGACCGTATAAATACGCTTTTTTAGGCATTGTCTGATGGAATGCCGTATCAAATACTGCTACCATGGGAACCCCCGGCATGATCGCTTTGCAGGAATTCACGCCAATCAGATTTGCCGGATTGTGCAATGGTGCAAGATCATTACACTCTTCGATCGCTTTTAATACATCATCCGTGATTACTACGGAACTTGCAAATTTTTCACCACCATGTACAATACGGTGACCAACTGCATCAATCTCTTTCAAAGATTTTACTACGCCCACTTTTTCATCCGTTAATTTGCTGATTACCAGACGAACGGCTTCCGTATGATCCGGCATCGGAACTTCTTCCGTTACTTTTTCGCCCCCTGCCGGTGTATGTGTAATGGCACTTCCATCAATACCGATTCTTTCACACAAACCTTTCGCTAATACCTCTTCCGTATCGGATGAAATCAACTGATACTTTAAAGATGAACTGCCGCAATTGATAACCAAAACGTTCATTATACTTCCTCCTCTTAATTATATGATCAATCGTTTACACTGCTTTTCATTATAGTGTTTTTTCCTCGCAAAATCAACGTTTCCCCTTACAAAAACTACTGCTCTTTCCGGTTTTTAACTAACTGCATCCAGATGTTTTTATAAAGTACAACTGCAAGCGGTCCCTTCACAATCCCGGAGATGCCAAATAATTTTACTCCGGCATAAATAGAGACCAGCAAAATAACCGGAAATATCCCCAATCCCTTTCCAACCAGTTTTGGTTCCAGCAATTCCCTGACCAAAACACAGATCAGATAAACAATCAGAATGACCACACCTTTCCAGATTTCTCCTTCCCAGAAAAGCAAAATGGCGGACGGTACTAAAATAATTGCCGTTCCGATAAAAGGGAGGGCGTCCATAATTCCTGTCAGAATCCCTAAAAAAATGGGAGAGGATATTCCGATCACGTAAAACCCTGTGGCGCAAACTGTGGCAATGATCAAAAGAAGGATTCCCTGCGCTTTGATATAAAGCCCGGAAGTGCGTAATATCCTTCCTACCACGTTCATAAAGGATTCCAATATCCCAATACTTTTTACCCGGATCATCAGACCGTCAAAATCCTTTGCCATCAGAATGGTAGCAACTAAATACACGCCGATATATGCCAAAACAGGAAATACTTTTCCCACATAAGAAACTGTATTTTTGAAAAATTCCGGTAACATATCCTTGAAAAAAACGCTGCCGGAAACCAGAAAAATCCGATCCTTCCATTCCAGCACAACCGGCAGGTATGTTTCCATATTTCCCCCTGTTGTGATAACAAAAATCCAGATCAGACCAAGAATAAGAAGTACCGTAACCCCAATTAACAGAAACATCGTAAAGGATTTATGAATCCTGCATTTTACTTCTAATCGGTATAAAAGCGGATACACCGCATACACACTTAAATATGCAAGCACAAACGGGGATAACAGAGGAAAAACATATTTCAGAAAAACAAATAACAGAAGTGCCAGACCCACTCCTGTTATCAATTCTTTTTTATATTTTGCAATTATTTCCATACGCTCCCGCCTTTCCTTTTCTTCATTCCTTCTAAACGGGATTAGTATGCGCTTTTTTACATAAATTAGCAGACATTATTTCATTTTTCGATGAAGATTTGCACCCATTCCCATAAGGATATAGAAAAATGGTGTACAGCAGATCTGCTCATAACAAAAGAGATTATGTACCGCATAGGCTGCCACGCATAACGCAAAAGCCGGAAGCAGTTTATTTTCTTTTCTATCCTTTATAAATAGAAATACTGCACTTATCAACATCCATAAATAGGATACCAGTCCAAAAATCCCAATATCCACCAACTTGGTCAGATATTCATTATGTGCATTGGTCAATACCAGATTTCCCCAGAAGCCAACCATCTTTTCTAATAGGGCGGGTATGCTTTTGGCAAAGAAGGAATAGCCGTCCGGACCGACTCCGAAGCACTTTTGCAAAAGGGACATCTCTTTCCACATATCAAAGGTGTATTTCCATGCAAACCCTCTTCCGTTTCCCCATAAATCCGTAAAAAGAAGATAGTTATTCACATTCTGATATCCAAAATGTGTATAAAGGAATCCATTGGAGTTTAACACGATGAATAAAATCATTCCCAGAATCCCTGCCGCCATTGTAAAGATCACAAACCAGAATCCTTTTCGGGATGGTAAACTCTGCACTTTATGGGAATCCCTTTTAGGAACCCTTTTTCCTTTTCTGCAAAAGAAATAGATTCCTGCTGCTGCCACTAATAAACAGGGAGCCAGCGGACTCTGTGACATTACGATCGACATCGTATCCAGCGGAATCATCCTGTCAGCCCATATCCTCTGGCAAATCCCCATAAAGGTAAAACTGCCAAATACAAGGAGCAGGACTTCCAGAAAACGATCTCTCTCCATTTTTCCATCAAAACTAAGATAAAACAGTAACAAAAGCACGACAAACAGAGCCAAAAAAGCACTGTCCGTATTCTGTGTTACCAGAGAACACATTGCGACTACACTATAACAGCCACTTAAAATACGTTTGGTTCCGTTCTCCTGCGAAAAAAACAGATACAAACCCACCGGAAATACCGTGCACAAAAAACTTGAATACCAGCTGGATTGTCCCATTGTGGATAAAAACTGCACTTTGTACTTTAATTCCAGATTCCCGTAAATATTTAGGAAATCCACATCAAAGCGATGCAGGACCGCTCCCAGAAAAACAACCGAAGAGGCGGCAAGCAGAATCCATAAAATACTCTCTTTCCACTTCCATCTGCGTGAGATCAAAAAATACAACAATACGAACAATATCTGTATCTGATATCCCATCTCCCAGCCTTCCGCACCGATCCAGACATCTTTTCGAAATGCGGAAAACAGAAAAGAAATAGTCGTGCATAAAAAATAGAGAAAAACTCCCTTATCCAGTAAGGAAGTTTCAAAACCACTATGCGATTTCCATTTGGAAAAACCCTCTCTTTTTATCTGGGGGACCATCGTTTTTATACCCTGGATATAGACGGGTATTAGCAGCAGTAATACTATTGCAAGAAAAAAAATCGTACCTTTTACAAATACAGAATATTTAAAATCCCCCATCCCCGCGTATTGGTGTTTATAAAGCAGGGGAAATATGCCCAACGCCAGGCATAAATAAAGAGAGAGCGGCATATCCGCATACGAAATTTTCTCCACACTTTTTTTTCTGCGTTTTCCCATGATTTCCTCCCCTTTACCGTAGGATTGTCTGTTTACTGATCATCGTCCATCCCCTGCATAAGAGGATTCTCCGGACAAATCGTCACATATAATTCTTTTTTGGTAACCGGCTGTTTCCATTTTAGTCCAAAAGCACATAATGCCGGCACTCTTGCGTTCATTTCCCGGCTTAACGAAATGCTCTCCGCACTGCCGTATTTATTATCCCCGATCAGAGGATGATCCCTATGGGACAACTGAACGCGGATCTGGTGATGCCGCCCGGTAAGTAACCGGATCTGCAAAAACTGCATTTTGCCCAGTGTTGCTTTTACTTCGTAGGATAGTATCGCTTTTTTCCCACTCGTAGAAGTTTCCGAAACCACTCTGGATAAATTACTCCGGTTGTCTTTTTCCAGATAGTCCGTCAGTTTTGCTTTTGGCTGATCCATATGTCCATAAATCATCGCATAATAATACTTTTCCATACTCCCATCCTGCAACTGGGACGATAATGCGGCGGCGGATTTTTCATTTTTCGCTAATAAAACAAGTCCTTCCACCGGCTGATCAAGCCGGTTAATAACCGCAACATATGGTGCCTGACCGGTATTTTCTTTCGCAAGATAGTTTTTTACCTCGCAAACCAGATCCTTTTCTCCCAGACGAGCCGTCTGCGTGGCCAGTCCCGCCGGTTTATGGATGACGATCTGGTCCTTGTCTTCGTATACTATTTTCATCTTATTTCCAACTTACTTCATTCTCTTTAATACTTCCAGAACAAATGCATACACCCTCTGTACGGAAGAAATGCTCATGCTCTCCCTTACCGTATGGATCTGATCCAGATTTGGGCCAATGGATACACAGTCAAGACCGGGAATCTTACCTGCAAACAAACCACATTCCAATCCTGCATGAATGGCTTCCACCGTTGGTTCCTTTCCATATTGTTCTGTAAATACAGAAACCATCAGATCCCGCAAAGGAGAATCCTTTTTGTATTCCCATCCCGGATAGGATCCTTCCACTTTCATGGTGCCGCCAAGGCGTTTTGTCAGTGCCTCAATCCTTCTGTTTATCATATCACGTTCGCTCTCCACGCTGCTTCGCACACAGAACGACATTTTAAATACATCTTCCTTAGTCTGTACAATACCCATATTCAAGGATGTTTGTACCAATCCTTCAATATCCCTGCTCATTTTCTGGATACCATTTGGCATGCAGGTCAGCGCACAGATTACCTTATCCGTGGAGACCTCATCCATAACTTCTACAGATTCCTTTTCTTTTTTTGCAAAAGTAATGGTAATAGACGGATCCACTTGGGCATACTCATTTGCAAATACAGCCTGCATCTGCTCTACGGATGACCTGACTACCACTTCCTGATCGCATACAACAACTGCTTTTGCCTGCACCGGAATTGCATTGTCCTTTAATCCGCCTTCTACGGAAACAATCTGAAGATTGGCTCCTCTTTGGATCTCCTGAAGCAGACGTCCCATCAATACATTCGGGTTGCTTCTTCCTTTATCAATCTCCACACCGGAATGACCTCCGATACAACCTGTGATCTCCAGTGTATAAACGCAGCTTTCCTGTTTTACTGTATTCACCGGTATATTGCAGATGGCTGTATTGCCGCCGGCACAACTGACCGTAAAGATTCCCTCATCTTCGGAATCCATATTGATCAAGGTTTTTCCTTTTAAAACGGACACATCCAGACTACTTGCTCCCAAAAGACCGATTTCTTCATCCACCGTAAAAACAGCTTCCACTCTGGGGTGGGACAGCGTCTTATCCTCTAAGATTGCCAGTGCCATTGCCACTGCAATTCCATCATCCCCTCCAAGGGTGGTATCTTTTGCTCTGACCAGATCTCCATCCACATAAATATCCAGTCCTTCTTTTTCCATGTCCTTGGTACAATCCGCTGTTTTTTCACAGACCATATCCAAATGTCCCTGAATAATGACCGGCTGTGCGTCTTCATAGCCGGCGGATGCTTCTTTTATGATAATGACATTATTGTCCGCATCCTGATGATATTCCAGTCCCTGTTTTTTTGCAAAATCCACACAAAAATCACTGATCTTCTTCGTGTTCCGTGATCCATGCGGGATCCCGCACATTTTCTCAAAATAATAAAATACCCTCTCAGGCTGTATATGTTCCAGCATATTTTCACTCCGATATTTCATATTTTGCTCCGCTCATACCCACACTCTTACACCTTAAAGCGGTAGCCCACGCCCCAGATTGTCTCGATGTACTGAGGGTTTGCCGTATCAAATTCTATCTTTTCACGAATCTTCTTGATATGAACCGTTACCGTTGCAATGTCTCCGATGGAATCCATATCCCAGATTTCCCGGAATAATTCTTCCTTCGTGAATACATGGTTGGGATTCTCGGCAAGGAAGGTTAAAAGATCAAACTCTTTTGTCGTGAAGGTTTTTTCTTCTCCATTAATATATACGCGTCTTGCCGTTTTATCAATCTTAATTCCTCTAATTTCTACAACATCATTTACCTTCTGGTTTGTGCTGACCAGACGGTTGTATCTTGCCATATGTGCTTTTACCCTTGCCACCAGTTCACTCGGGCTGAATGGCTTTGTCATGTAATCATCCGCACCAAGACCAAGTCCTCTGATCTTGTCGATATCGTCTTTTTTGGCAGATACCATCAGGATTGGAATATCCTTCTGCTCCCGGATCTTTTTACAAACATCAAATCCATCCATGCCCGGTAACATCAGATCCAGAACAACCAGATCAAATTCTTCCTTCAGGGCACAATCCAGTCCCGTATCTCCGGCATGCTCAATCACTACTTCAAACCCGCTTAGTTCCAGATAGTCTTTCTCTAAATCTGCAATTGCTTCTTCATCTTCAATAATCAATATCTTACTCATATGCTTCCTCCTTCATTTCCTGATACTTCCGGAACACGAAATGCATGCAGGTTCCTTCTCCCACTTTACTCGTTGCCCAGATATATCCTCCGTGATCTTCTATGATTTTTTTAACTATGGATAATCCGATACCGCTGCCTCCCTGGGATGAATTACGGGACGCATCCGTTCGGTAAAAACGTTCAAAAATATTTGGCAGATCTTTGGCTGCAATTCCTTTTCCGTTGTCCTCGATCTCAACCCGGATCGAATCCACTTCATCCAAAAGCCTTATATCGATCTCCCCTTTTTCCTTATCAATGTATTTTATACTGTTTCCTACGATATTATTGATGACCTTCTTAAGTTGTTCCGGATCCGCAATAATCTTCGTATCCGGTGAAATGAGGTTCGAATAGTTCAGTGTGATGTTCTTTGACTCCAGATCCAGACCGACATCCTCCACGCAGTCATTAAAATACTCCGTAACATTAATGCAGTGGAAATGATACGGTATCTTATTGGAATCAATTCCGGAATAATACGTCAGTTCATTGATCAGCCGGTCCATTTCATTTGCCTTGGTATAGATTGTCTTAATGTACCGGTTCATCTTTTCCGGCGTGTCGGCAACCCCATCAATGATTCCTTCCACATAGCCTTTGATCGATGTGATCGGTGTTTTCAGATCGTGCGTTATATTACTGATCAGTTCCCGATTCTGCTTTTCATCCTGAATCTTTTCTTCGGTGGATTCTTTTAATTTCAGGCGCATGTCCTCATAACTTTTGTAAAGTTGTTCAATCTCACCATTATTTTCCTCAATATGGAGTGCATAATCAAAATCGCCCTGGGCGATACAGGACATAGCGTGATTAAGCTGTCGTATCGGATAAAACACTCCTTTATTGATCCACCTTGTAAGTGCAACGCTGGTAAATACCAGAACCAGAACACTTAACAGAAAAATTCTGTTTACAAATCCACTGGAAATAACCTGCTTAACTTTTGTTACAATAAACAAACTTCCATGAGACCCGTCCTGAAAAGTAAAATCAAACTGCTTAACTACTTTATTTAGTTTTTTAAAGTAATATCCGGCATCCGTTTGTTTACCATCTTCACGATACGGGGGCAATTTCTTTAAAAGGGCATCTTTTTCGTCCCCATTTCCGTCAAAATAAATATTACTACCCTTTCTGACAATAATATAGGAGGATTCCCCGGAGAGTTCTTCATTTAATTCACGTAAGTAACTTTCATTGGCAAATCGATCCGGATCAATTCCCAGTTGTGCCTCTATCTCGTAATAGGTTTCCTCTGCCACCTCCGTAATCTCTGAGGCGGACTCCAGTGAAAAATCCTTAAAAAACTCCCTTGCTTCCGCATTATAACTAACCATACCACATAAAAAAGCAAATGTGATCACAGTCAGCGTAATGGGTAAAAATGTGAGTGTGATAAATGTAATGGTCAGTCTTTTTTTCAGATTCATTCCAAATTCTCCTTCTTTATCCCCTATAGTATACCACAGGATTTTATAAGAAAAATAAAGGCTTTATAAATTTTTGGGTAAAATTCAAAAAACTTGTTGACAATTTTTATCATATGTTTTACTATAACGATATCAGTAATGATTCCTATTTTTAGAAAGGAGGGAACATGGCACTTAAATATAGCAGACAGAGAGAAGCCATTAAGAATTTTTTAATGACACGCAAGGATCATCCGACCGCTGATGTTGTATATGACAATGTCCGTCAGGAGTTCCCGAATATCAGTCTTGGTACCGTGTATCGCAATCTTACCCTTTTATCCGATATGGGAGAATTGCTGAGACTCAGAGTAGGTGATGGAATGGATCATTTTGATGCCGACACTTCCCCACATTATCATTTCATCTGTAATCGATGTGGCAGTGTGATCGACCTTGATATGGAAAGCATTGATTCCATCAATGACATAGCCGGCATGAATTTTGGCGGGCGTATTGAAGGTCATGTCGCTTACTTTTACGGTACTTGTGACAAATGCATAGAACATTCATAATAAGAGGATTTATGAATGAACCCTCAGTTAATGAGGCAAAATAAGAAAACGGATTCGACAAAAATCAAGAATGAAAAAAGGAGATTACGATTATGAAGTATGTATGTCAGGTATGTGGTTATGTTCACGAAGGAGATTCTGCACCGGAGAAATGCCCTATTTGTGGTGTGGGTCCGGAAAAATTTACAGCACAGTCAGAAGACAAATCCTGGGCTGCTGAACATGTAGTAGGTGTTGCACAGGGTGCTCCGGAAGATATTATTAAAGATTTAAGAGCAAACTTTGAAGGAGAATGCTCAGAAGTTGGTATGTACCTTGCTATGGCAAGAGTCGCTCACAGAGAAGGTTATCCTGAGATCGGTTTGTACTGGGAAAAAGCAGCATGGGAAGAAGCAGAACACGCTGCAAAATTTGCTGAATTATTAGGAGAAGTGATTACAGACTCTACCAGGAAAAATCTTCAGATGCGTGTAGATGCGGAAAATGGCGCTACCGCCGGCAAATTTGACCTTGCGAAACGTGCAAAAGAATTAAATCTTGATGCGATCCATGATACCGTTCATGAAATGGCTCGTGACGAGGCAAGACACGGCAAAGCATTTGAAGGTCTTCTGAAGAGATATTTTGGCTAAAATTCATCTGAATACAGCAAAACCCACGGATTACTCTCGTGGGTTTTCTTGCGTTCAGTTTATGGGAGAAATCTATGACACGTAATTACCGTTTTGATAATATTAAATTTCTATTGATCACACTTGTTGTTTTCGGCCACCTTCTTGAATTGGTGAACGGACAGACTTCTGATAGTCTTTACCGTGTGATCTATTTGTTTCATATTCCGGCATTCCTTTTTATAACCGGTTACTTTGCCAGATTCGATCCTGCAAAGATCCTGTATTCTTTCATACTGCCCTATCTGCTCCTGCAGATTCTGTATGCACTGTTTCAGTCTTTTGTGATTTCTGAAAATCACACTGTTTCCTTACAGATGACAAAGCCTTACTGGCTGCTGTGGTATCTGATGACAGTCACATTTTATTATTTACTGATTCCCTTTTTGGATACCCGTGACACTAAAAAGCAGATTCTGTTTGTGACCGTTTCCATCGTGTTATCCCTACTTGCCGGTTTTGATAAGCAAATCGGGTACTTTTTGTCCCTGTCGCGCTTTTTTACCTTTTTACCCTTCTTTTTGACCGGATATTATCTGTCAAAAAATACATCTTGGGAAAAAAAGATCTCTAAAAAAGCTATCCTTCCGATTTTCCTGATTTCCATGTCAGGAGTTATCGTTTCTGTATTCTATATTCTGAACGTACCCCTCCGCTATCAGGTTCTTTACGGTTCCTATTCCTATGAGGCAATGGAATACGGTCCGGGTGTCCGTTTTTTATTGTTGCTTTTTGCTTTTTGCTGGATTATCCTGCTCTTGCAGATTGTTCCCAACAAAAAATGGAAATACTTATCCGTAATCGGGAAAAATACATTTCCCATCTTCGTACTTCATGGATTTTTAGTCAGACTTGCGGCAAAATATACTATTTTTACATATAGTGAATTGCTAAATCTCTTACTCGCGCTCATAATTTCAGGCGGTATCCTTATTCTGCTTGGAAATAAGTACACCGCCCGTGTATTTTCTTTTTTATTCATTTGGAACAACCAGAAGAAATGATGTATCCTGTTACTTATATGCCCAATCAGAGACATGCCTCCAGGTAACTCACCAGTTTTTTATCAATACATCCCTTTTGTGCCATATCATATAAAACATCAAAAGCCTCTTCTCTCGGAAGGGGTTTTTTATATGGTCTGTCGGTTGCCAGAAGGGCATCACAAATATCTGCCACTGCCAGAATACGGGATTCCAAAGGAAGCTGATCCGCTGTCAGATTTTTAGGATATCCGGTTCCGTTTAAACACTCGTGATGCTGTACCGCAAAACGTGGTGCCTCACTGTAGCTTTTATTAAAATGTACCTTACTCAGTATCCTCTCCGTCATTTCTACATGACTTTCCATTACAACTCTCTCGGCTTCTGTAAGAGTCCCTCTCCGGATCAATATATCTTCCTGTTCCTCTTTCGTAAAATAAGGAATCTCCTCGCCGTCATAACAATAGGTTAGCTTCGTAATATCCTGTAGTCTTTCATAGACTTCTTCCGTCAGGGTACCGCTGTCATTGATCTGATTTACCAGTTCCCATATCTGATCCAACTGCATCGTATGGTGGCTGAATTCATCCTGTCCAATCTTTTTTTCCAGATACAGTATCTTATATTTTAAACGCAGAAGTTCAAACCGGGTCTCAATCTCTCCCAACTTATCTTCCAGTCTCGTTGCCTTATTCATGATCTTGGTCGGAATTGCCAGTTTGCCCAGGTCATGAAGAAGTGCACTTAACTTTAACTGTTCTCTTCGATTCGCATCAAAAAACTCTTCTTCCAATCCCTGCTCATGAAGTTCATTTATACGATCCGCTATCTTACAGGCATATACTGCCACATTTCTCACATGATTCGCATTGTAAGGTGTTCTGGTATCGATGGCTTCCGCCATTGCCTCTGTAAAGGACCACATCTGGTCTTTAATCTCTTCCATATACCCTACATTGGAAACCGCAATCGCTGCCTGGGACGCAAGTGCTAGTATAATCCTTTCAAAATCGGGATCAAAAGCAATGATCTGCTGATTCTCATTAAGTGCATTGATCAGTTGTAAGACTCCAATTGCCTCTTCTTCCTGATTCAGAAGAGGGATCATCAGCATGGACTGTGTACGATATTCCGATTCTTTATCATATTGATACAAAGCAGAAAAATCAAACTTCGTACATTCGTACACATCCTCAATATTCATAACTTCTTTTCTTTTGACCGAATAGGAACAAATATTGTTTTCTTCCATCGAAACAGGAGCAACCTCTATCTTTGCCCCGTTTTTTCCAAAATCAATATTTTTAGAAAGGTACTTCACAACCTGAAAATGGAGGGTATCTTCCTTTAAAATGTACAGAATACCCCCATCGCAGCCGGTGATCCCCATACTTTTGTCCAACAACATGTCCAAAAGTCTGTTCCGATCCCTTTCTTTCGATAACGCAATTCCCGCATCGAGAATCGTGTCCACATTTGCCACCTGATACATATTATCTCCCTTTTTTACTAATCCCTGTTCCTCATTGTATCATATATCCATGTGAAACGGGCTAATTTCTTTACAATATTATAAAAAAGAGCTACTCTAGCGCCACTTTTGCGTCGCTTTTAGCAAAAAAGGGAACTCAAAGGCAATATCGAATTGTAGGTTATCACTATGTATGGAATAAAATAACGAATTAATTGAACATAGATGTTCCGTATTTGATCTTACGGAAAAGTTTATATCCGATCACTGCAAAAATGGAAACACAAAGGTAACCTGTTGTTGCAATTGCCAGACCTGCACCTACGATCATAATTATAATCATTCCAATACTCATTTTGTTCACTCTCCATCCTGTTTTATTATGCTAAAACTGATTTATTATCTTGTGGAATTCCATCCTTTTACAAATGGATTACCCACGTCTCGAATTCTAGCAAACCATATTTTACAGGTCAATTTGAAAAGCGAATTCTTTACCCGATCTTAACTTCTTCGAAGTCCCTTGGGATAGTGATTTTTCATAATGCCTCCGGCCAGTTTTCCCCAGCCGATGCTGTATCCGTCCACCGTGATCAGATACCAGCCCTTTTCACCTTCTGCGCTAAAAGTACCTCCCTTTATATAATCAAGTGCCTCCCTGCTGTTTTTTCCCAAATTCCATGTATGCATAACTTCCTGTGGCTGTAATGCCAGTGCCAGTGCATGGGATGGTTCAAAACGATTCTTACATATGGTTCCCAGATGCAATCCCGGACGCAGTACTTTCAATCCGTTTAATCCCGGCATTTGTTCCGGAACCAGATACAACTGATCGCCAAAACGCAAATACGAATTGTCCGTGTATAGCCAGTCGGCTTGTATCTCTTCCTTCAAAAAGGCTTCGTATTCTTTACAATCCTTAATACGGATTGTCTTTAGTGGGCCATTTTTAGACGGAATGCTTACAGAAGCAGACGGCAATGTCCCTTCTTTTTCCAATACCGCCGCAAAATGTCCTTCTCCTTTTACCGTATGCGGAAACAGACGGATTGTTTTTCTTAACTGTTCTTTGATATCTTCTGAAAGAGGTCCCATTTCCTCTTCTGCCCACTGTGGATTCCCATGTGAGATTTCCTGTGGAATCTCAACTTCCCTTACATGAAAATCCGGATGACTCTGCAAAAAACGGGCAATGGTGCATTCATTTTCAAGCGGAGCAAAAGTACAGGTCGAATATACCATCCTGCCGCCCGGCAAAAGCATACGGGCTGCCTCACATAAGATCTCATCCTGCCTGTCTGCACACATTTTTACATTTTCCGGGCTCCATTCCATAGAGGCTTCTTCATTTTTGCGAAACATGCCTTCGCCGGAACAGGGCGCATCCACCATGATCCTATGAAAATAATCCGAAAAAACGTCGGCTAATTTCCGGGGTGTTTCATTTACAACCAGCGCATTTTTTATTCCCATGCGCTCCACATTTTCCGATAATATCTTAGCGCGGGACGGAACGTACTCATTACAGATAAGCAATCCTTTTCCTTCCATATCCGCTGCGATCTGCGTTGCTTTTCCACCCGGTGCAGAGCAAAGATCCAATATGCGTTCACCAGGCAACGCTTCTAATAATACGGCAGGAAGCTGCGCACTCGGCTCCTGAATATAATATACACCGGCATCATGATAGGGATGTTTTCCCGGTGTATCGCTGCCATCATAGTAATAGCCATATTTTGACCAGGAAACGGAGGAAAGTGCAAAGGGGGAACGGTTCAAGAAGTCGTTCATCTTTCCCTTTAACGGATTGAATCGCAAAGCACGATATTTTTCACGGTCATAACATGCTTCAAACTGCTCATATTCTGTTCCCAGCATCGTTTTCATACGATTTACAAATTCTTCCGGTAACATGGTGTACTCCTTTTATCCGATAAATGCATTATATTCTTGTGGTATACTCCGTAAAATCCCAGACTTCATCCGCCAGTCCCTCATAGAATTCCGGTTCATGACAGACAAGCAGGATACTACCGCCATAAGCGATCAGAGCACGTTTTAACTCTTCTTTTGCATCCACATCCAGATGATTTGTCGGCTCATCTAAAACCAGCAGATTGCTCTGACGATTGATTAGTTTACATAATCTCACTTTTGCCTGTTCTCCACCACTGAGAACCTTTACCTTACTTTCAATATGTTTTGTCGTAAGACCGCATTTTGCAAGTGCGGAACGTACTTCATACTGGGAAAATCCGGGAAACTCCGACCAGATTTCCTCAATACAGGTATTGTCCGCACCTTTATTGGTTTCCTGCTCAAAGTAACCAATCTCTAAATAATCACCCAATTCCACGCTTCCCTTTAGTGCCTTTGTGATTCCTAAGATACTCTTAAGCAGCGTACTCTTACCAATTCCATTTGCACCGGTGATTACAATCTTTTTCCCGCGTTCCATTGTCAGATTGAGTGGTTTTGACAAAGGCTCTTCATAACCGATTACCAATTCCCTTGTAATAAAAGGAAATCTTCCCGGTGTTCTGGCTTCTAAGAATTGAAACTCCGGCTTTGGTTTTTCTGCCGCCAGTTCGATCATATCCATTTTGTCTAATTTTTTCTGACGGGACATTGCCATATTACGGGTCGCCACTCTGGCTTTGTTTCTTGCCACGAAATCTTTCAGATCAGCAATCTCTTTCTGCTGACGGTTGTATGCCGCTTCCAGCTGTGATTTTTTCATGGCATATACTTCTTCAAATTTATGATAATCGCCCACATAACGGTTTAATTCCTGATTGTCCATGTGATAGATGATATTGATCACGCTGTTTAAAAACGGAATGTCATGGGAGATTAGGATAAAAGCATTTTCATATTCATTCAGATAACGCTTTAACCACTCAATATGTTCCACATCCAGATAGTTCGTAGGCTCATCCAGTAACAAAATATCCGGTTTTTCTAACAGTAATTTTCCAAGAAGGATCTTGGTACGCTGTCCGCCGCTCAATTCGGATACATCCTTATCCAATCCGATTGCCGTCAAACCAAGTGCACGTGCGACTTCTTCTACCTTTGCATCGATCATGTAAAAATCGTGCATAGTGAGAAGATCCTGGATGGTTCCCAGTTCTTCCATATATTCTTCTAATTCTTCCGGTGTACAGTCTCCCATTTTGTCACAGATCTCATTCATCTGTGCTTCCATTTCATATAGGAAATTAAAAGCAGATGAAAGTACATCCCGGATGGTCATTCCCTTTTCCAATACCGTATGCTGATCCAGATAACCGACACGGACACGTTTTGCCCATTCGATCTTCCCTTCATCCGGCATCAGTTTTCCGGTAATGATGTTCATAAAGGTAGATTTTCCTTCCCCATTTGCCCCGATCAGCCCAATGTGCTCTCCTTTTAATA
>CAYLSH010000018.1:0-25542 GCA_964386235.1 uncultured Lachnospiraceae bacterium
AGAATGTCGCTAAAAGCGACGCAAAAGCGGCGCTAGAGTTTCGCAAGCGAAACTCCTTTTCATATAATAGGAATAGATTATAAGCAAAATACCATAATATACATTGAAATGATATGAAATTAATGATATAATGTGACTAAAACGGAATGGCAATACGGAATAGTCGCAAAGGAGAGCTAATGGAGTACATAAAAAGAGCAATCGAAGATTTAGTAAAAGAATCAGCAAATAATTTTAAGGCAGTATTAGTGACAGGGGCAAGACAAACAGGAAAATCGACTTTACTAGAGTATTTATATCCGGAAATTAAGGAAATATCATTTGATGATCCTTTTGCGGAGGAGCAGGCGAAAAACAATCCGGATATGTTTATGATGCTTAATGAACCACCGATATTTTTAGATGAGATACAATATGTTCCGTCGTTGTTTCGATACATTAAAATGTCATGTGACAAGAGCAATGATAAAGGTTTGTTCTTTCTATCGGGCTCACAGCCGTTTAAACTAATGGATATGGTATCGGATTCGCTTGCCGGACGAATTGCTATTATTGAAATGACTCCGTTGTCGCTCAGAGAAATTATGAATGATGAGTGTAAAACTCCATTTTTGCCAACACTTGAATATATACAAAAAAGAAATAATAATGTAAAAAAACCGGACAATATTTGGAAAATTATTCATAGGGGAGGATATCCTGAGCTTCAAGACACGAACATGGATTGGAACATGTATTTTTCGAGTTATATTAAAACTTATTTGGAAAGAGACGTGCGTGAATTGGCAGCAGTGCAGGATTTAGAAGCATTTAGAAGGTTTATGGTTGCATGTGCTGCAAGAACAGGTCAGATGCTTAATTATGCTAACATTGCAAAGGAAGTCGGGAAAGATGCCAATACAATTAAGAATTGGGTATCTATTCTTGAAGCGTCAGGAATTATTTATATATTGGAACCTTTTTCAAATAGTGCGCTAAATAGAATTGTTAAGACACCCAAAATGTATTTCAGGGATACGGGGTTAGTGGCTTACCTGACAAGATGGCTCACACCGGAGACACTTGCAAATGGAGCAATGAGTGGAGAAATATTTGAAACTTTTGTAATATCTGAAATCTTAAAAAGTTATTCCAATAGAGGACTGGACTATAGGTATTTTGTTTCGTATTATAGAGGTAAAGATAAAATTAGAAAAAAGAAGAATGGCGACATAGTTCGGGAAGAAGCGGAAATAGACTTTATTATTGAAGAAAATGGTGTATTGTATCCGATTGAAATTAAATTAAATGCTACTGTTACTGCAGATATGACCGCTGCATTTAGAGTTTTGGATGATTTGCCGGAAAAGAAACGCGGAATGGGAGCGGTTGTATGTATGTGCCCTATGCCGGGAATGTTAAGGGAAAATGTATTGCAGATACCATGCTGGTATGTATAAACATTTCGGCTTGTGAAAATGTTAAAGGAGACGCAGGTTCAGATTGAGGAAGCATCGGGCGGTATGGAGTGTTTGGAAGGATTCTGGATGCAGATCCGGGATGATAAGGAAGATGAGAAACGAAAAGAAGCGTTAGCACAATACAGGATTAAGGTGCATGCAATGAAAAGCCCCGCGGCAATGCCGCGGGGCTTTTATAGATCTATTTATTTTGCCTGCTCAAGAGCAAGTGTTACGGTTGTGATGTCACATACTTCTGTCGGTCCGTAGTACTGGATAGCACCCGGGAACTTGTAGCATGTTTCTACAGCCCACTGATCACGATGGGATTCGAAGAATTTGAATGGTGCGCCATCAAGTTCTACAAGAGCTTTCTTGATAACCGGCTTATCTTCACCATGTCTTCTTTCGATGTTCATCATCTTGGTGATTGGCATACCGCCTGCAACCCATTCATTTGCCGGAGCAGAAAGGTTGGAAACTTTGGATAAGTATCCTGTGTAACCATACTGGATCAGCATGAATGCATTGTAACCCAATGAGTAGCAGTAGTCTGAATCGAAGTTAGAAGGGAAAGCACATCTTCCTTCATATCCTAAGAAATGATGAAGAGGACTGAATTTACCCTTGTAAGATCCGGCTGCTTTTCTTGCTGCCAATTTGTCCGCTACCAGTGCAGAGAATAATTTCTCGGATTCGATCAGGGAAACCTGTACGTTTCCGTGAGGATCTCTTTCTAAGAATAACTGCTGCTGGATGGTCTGAGGAAGAATAGCAAATACTTCCATGGATTCTTTTGTTAAACCTTTTTCGATAAATGCATATTTCTCAGCCCATGTAGGAAGAGCGTTGAATGCATCTGCTTTGCTTCCTGCAAGGAGTTCGTTGATCTCGCTGATCAGTACGGAGAATTCAGGAACGAATTCTACAACACCTTCCGGAATGATGGCAACACCGAAGTTCATGCCGTTAGCGGCTCTCTTTTCAACGGAATCAGCGATGTAATCAGCGATTGCGGAAAGAGACATCTTCTTAGCAGCAACTTCTTCAGAGATCAGACAGATGTTTGGCTGTGTTTCAAGAGCACATTCCAAAGCAACGTGTGAAGCACTACGTCCCATTACTTTTACAAAATGCCAATATTTCTTAGCAGAGTTTGCATCTCTTTCGATGTTACCGATGATCTCGCTGTATGTCTTGGTAGCGGTATCAAAACCGAAGGAACATTCGATATCTTCATTCTTTAAGTCACCGTCGATTGTCTTAGGACATCCGATTACCTGAACGCCTGTATTGTTTGCTGCAAAGTATTCAGCAAGTACGGCTGCGTTTGTGTTGGAATCGTCACCACCGATGATTACGATAGCGGTGATGCCGTGTTTTTTACAAACTTCAGCAGCAACAGCAAACTGTTCATTGGTTTCTAATTTGGTTCTTCCGGAACCGATGATATCAAAACCGCCTGTGTTTCTGAACTGGTTGATGTATTCGTCCGTCATAACGATGTAATCATCTTCGATCAGTCCGCTTGGGCCACCCTTGAAACCGAAAAGTTCGTTGTCTTTGTTGGTTGCTTTTAAAGCATCGTATAAACCGCATACAACGTTATGGCCGCCGGGAGCCTGTCCGCCGGAAAGGATCACACCTACGATCTGCTTTTTGCTTGCAGAGGTGTTAGCACCTTTTTCAAAAGTGATTTCTTTTTTGCCGTAAGTATTTGGGAAAAGGGCTTTGATCTTATCCTGGTCAGCTACGCTTGCTGTTTCAGCTCCTTCTTTTACGCAAATATCGGCAATACCGTTTCTGAGCATTCCGGGAAGTTTTGGAGAATACTCATATCTGGCTTTTTGTAATGGTGAAATAGTCATGTCTATGTCTCCTTTTTATTTTTTTTCTCAAAGTCCATTCTAGTATATTTTTTCAATAAAGTAAACTGCTTAAGATGCGAAAAATAATACTTTGTGAAATAATTTTCCGAAAAGGAATTTTCCCGGATTTGCGTTTGCTTTGCAAAAAAACGATAAAAATTTGCATAAAAATAGTATTCCGGTTCTAAAAAAAGTGTTATAATAAATTCATAGTGGGAAAATGACAGACAATTTATGTATCAGGGGAATCGATATGATATTGGGCTACAGATTTACGAGGTGACCTATGCAGAAGAAAAGAACAAATATTATTTCGATTGTTGTTGCCATATTGGTAATATGCGGGATCTTAGCATCCGTTATCCGCTGTATTTATAATGTAAGAAATCGTATGGATGTCCAGATGCAGGAGCAGCTGGTCAGTATGGCAAACCAGAATGCAGCCGCAATGGAAAAACAGGTGGAATCCATTCACATTCTCCTAAACGGAGTTGCGGGAGAATTTCAAAAAGATGAGAGTATGAGTATCAAGGCAAAACTGGACCTTATGAAACCTTACATAGACACGTATCATTTTAAAAGAATGGGTTTCATAGACAAGGAAGGCTTAGCATATACAACGGATGGTTTTCAGCGCAAACTAAAAGATACGACATGCTTTGACAAGGGCATGAGGGGGGAGTCCTATGCCTCCGACCGTGTCATGGATTCTCTCGGAATTATGGAACCGATCAATATTTTCAGCGTACCGGTGTATGAGAAGGATCAGACAACGATTGCGGGTGTATTATTTGCAACTTACAGCACAGCCGAGTTTAACGAGATGTTGATTCATGATATTTTTAACAGTGAAGGCATGACCTTTATTATGAAACCGGACGGTACTGTGGTAGCAGGGTATGACATCACGAAGGAGATGGGCGGCCAAAGTGTTGTTCAGGCGATGATTGAAGCGGCTCCGGGCAATCGTGAGATTGTCTACGAGATCTTAAATGATATGCAGGCGGGCAAGACCAATGCGCAGAAATTGCAGTATGGTGAATCTTATTATGCATATTATATGCCGGTAACGACTTACAGCGAATACAACGACTGGTATCTGTTCACACTGATTCCGGAGAGTTTGTTTGCGGCACAGTTTAATGTGGTGTGGTATGACGTGCAGCGTATGATTAACCTGATGCTTGCCGGTGTGACGCTTGTGTTTGTGGTATATTTTCTGGGCATGCACAGACAGAATGTTGCGTTGGAGCGCCTGGCATATCGGGATGAACTGACGGGCGGGGACAATTATGCCTGTTTCAAGGAAAAACTGGAAAAGATAAAACCAAACGGTGGCTACATTGTATCAGTGGATATCGGAGATTTCCGTATCGTCAACAATATCTGCGGTGAAAAAGCAGGGGATCAGTTACTGCTCAATATCTGGGATGTTATCAGAGAAATGGTAGCAGAAGGAGAACTGGCGGCACATATCAATGCGGATCAGTTCGTAATGTATCTGAATACGGATGATGAAAATTCGATTATTGACAGAGTGAAGAATCTGACAATGGAGATTCATTTACTTGTGGAAGTGCTCAACGTACCGCATGTAATGCCGTATTTTGGAATCTGCGCACTGGACGGATTTGATAGTCTGGAAAAAGTTTACAGCCGTGCCAGCCAGGCAAAGAACCGGATTAAGTCAAGAAGGGATACCAACTATGCTTTTTATGATGATAAGGTATTCCAGCAGGCGATTGATAATAAGCACTTAGAAGACAGTTTTGAAGAAGCCATTGCCAAGGAACAGTTTGAAGTATGGTATCAGCCTAAGTACGATACCATGGACGGCAGAATAGTGGGAGCGGAAGCACTTGTGCGCTGGCGTAAGGATGGAGAATTGATTCCGCCGTTTAGATTTATACCCCTGTTTGAACGAAACGGTATGATCGCCACTTTGGATGAATATGTTTTTAAAAGTGTATGCAGACAACAGAAAACATGGATGGTAGAAGGAAAGGAACTGATTCCGATCTCCATCAATATCTCAAGAGCAAGTTTATTCTTCAGCGGTATTGCGAGCCGGTATGAGGAGATTTTAAAATCCTTCCATTTATCGCCCCAGTATGTGCAATTGGAGATTACGGAAAGTGCGACTCTGGAAAATGATGATATTACGAGTCTGATGGACAAGTTCCATGATACCGGATTCCGTCTGCTTTTGGATGATTTTGGAAGCGGATATTCCTCCCTTGCCACACTTAACACCATGAATTTTGATATTTTGAAACTGGATAAGAGTCTGATCGATTATATCGGCAGCAGCAACGGAGAAGAACTGCTTCGTCATACGGTGGAACTTGCCAAACATTTTGGTCTCAATATTACGGCAGAAGGTGTGGAAACACAGGAACAGGTGCATTTCCTGCAGGAAGTAAGATGCGATGACATTCAGGGATACTATTTCTCCAAGCCGTTACCGAAAGCAGAATTTGAACGATTATTAAAGATTGCATAAATGACGTCTTATATTGTATACTTTATCCAATATGCGAAATGGGGAAAGGAATTTACAGTCTGATGCAGATGAGTATGAAAGATGTGGCAGCCAAAATGAAAATGGCGTCACCGAAACTTGCCGTGAGTTCATGTGAGCAGCGAAACAAAGCATTGTTAAAAGTAAAAGAAGAACTGCTTGCGGCAAAAGATAGTATTTTTGAAGCTAATCATAAGGATATGGAAGCAGCCGGTGCATGTCATACAGCACCGGCTGTAATGAAGCGGTTAAAATTTGATGAAGGAAAACTTGCAGATGTCTGCAAGGGAATCGATCAGCTGGTAAGTCTTGCGGATCCGCTGGGTAAACAGAGCCTTGCAAGAACGTTAGATGACGGACTCACTCTTTACAGAGTCAGCTGCCCGATCGGGGTGGTTGGCATTATTTTTGAAGCCAGACCGGATGCTTTGGTGCAGATTTCCGGCCTTTGTATCAAGAGCGGAAACTGCGCGATCTTAAAAGGCGGTAAGGAAACGGTTCATACCAATAAGGTGCTCTTTGACTGCATTCATAAGGCAGTTATGGCAGCAGGACTGCCGGAGTATTCCCTTTATCAGGCAACCCTGCACAATGAGATTGACGAACTGCTTGCCTGTGACCGCTATGTGGATCTTCTGATTCCTCGCGGTTCCAATCAGTTTGTGCAATATATTATGAACAATACCAGGATACCGGTTATGGGACATGCGGATGGTGTGTGTCATATTTATGTGGATAAGGATGCGGATGTCAATAAGGCACTTCCGATCATTATAGATGCCAAAACACAGTACACGGCAGCATGTAATGCCGTGGAAACGCTTCTGATCCACAGAGATATCGCGGACAGTTTTTTACCCAAACTGGCAAAAACCTTACAGGATCATGGAATCACATGCAGAGGCTCTGAGGAAGTGGCAGAGATTTTAGCATCCCGGAATTGTGAAAACGTCTCCTTTGCCTGCGAGGTGATGGGGGAAGAGGATTTCCATACGGAGTATCTGGATCTTGTGGTATCCCTGAAACTGGTATCCGGTGTGGAGGAAGCCATTGATCATATCAATTATTTTGGTTCCCATCATACGGACTGTATTATAACGGAGAATGCCGATACCGCTGATGTCTTTATGCAGATGGTGGATTCGGCTGGTGTTTATCAGAATTGCTCCACTCGTTTTGCGGATGGATTCCGCTATGGTTTCGGCGCGGAAGTGGGCATCAGTACAAGCAAACTTCATGCAAGAGGACCGGTGGGACTTGAGGGCATGGTAACCTACAAGTACAAACTCTATGGAGATGGTCAGATCGTGGGAGACTACGCATCCGGGAAAAAGAATTTTCACTTTCAGGATATCTGATCTTTAGAGAGGATGGTAACCTGCAGGAATTTGCTTAATTTGTGATAAATGCAGGATAAAGAATTGAAATCTCAAAAAAATGGTATTATAATGAGAACAATTATTGCGGTAACGTGTTAAATTATAGATGCCGTACAAGTAAAGATGCAGAAAGAGGGGCAGATATTATGGAAAAGAAAAATATCGACTGGTCAAATATTGGTTTTGGCTATATCAAAACGGACAAGCGCTACGTTTCTAATTTTAAGGACGGAAAATGGGATGATGGCGTACTGACAGAAGATGATATGATCAGCATGAGCGAATGTGCCGGTGTATTACAGTATGCGCAGACGGTTTTTGAAGGTCTCAAGGCATATACGACGGAGGACGGACATATCGTAACCTTCCGCCCGGATCTCAATGCAGAGCGTATGATAGAATCTGCAAAGCGTCTGGAGATGCCGGCTTTCCCAAAGGAAAGATTCTTAGAGGCGATCGATCAGGTAGTTGCAGCCAATGAAAACAGTGTTCCGCCATATGGTTCCGGAGCAAGTTTATATCTTCGCCCTTATATGTTTGGTATCAATCCGGTTATCGGTGTAAAACCGGCGGATGAGTACCAGTTCAGAGTATTTGCAACACCGGTTGGCCCTTATTTCAAAGGAGGTGTAAAACCTCTTACCATCAAAGTAAGTGATTTTGACCGTGCAGCACCATGCGGAACCGGTAACATCAAAGCAGGACTTAACTATGCGATGAGTTTACATGCGATCGTGACCGCACATAAGGAAGGCTACGATGAGAATATGTATCTGGATCCCAAGACAAGAACCAAAGTTGAGGAGACAGGCGGAGCCAATTTCTTATTTGTAACAAAGGACAATAAGGTTGTAACTCCGAAGTCAGACAGTATCTTACCTTCCATTACCAGAAGATCCCTGATTCAGGTAGCACAGGAATATCTCGGACTGGAAGCAGAAGAAAGAGAGATCACCTTAGAAGAAGTTAAGGATATGGCAGAATGCGGTCTTTGCGGTACTGCAGCTGTTATTTCACCGGTTGGTAAGATCGTGGATCACGGCAAAGAGATCTGCCTGCCAAGCGGTATGACACAGATGGGACCTGTTACACAGAAATTATACGATACGTTAACCGGCATCCAGATGGGACGCATCAAAGCACCGGAAGGATGGATCCGTGTGATCAAATAAGACAATTGATATTGCAAAAAAGACCTCGCATTCTTGCGGGGTCTTTTTATGCAATAAGATATTTTTTTGAAATTACCTATTGCACAAAAAACACTCCGTGAGGATGCGCATATAATAGGAATTTCTCTTTTTATACAAGAAACAGCTCGGTAATAAATACTACGATACAGGCAATGACGGATACCTGAAACAGGCTTCTGCCAAACCAGGCAAGCAGTATGGCTGTTACGAATGCGATTGCCGCGGCAATCGGATTTTCCGTTGCTTCTATAATCGCCGGGAATGTCATGACGGATAACGTGACATAGGGCACATAATATAAGAAAGAACGGATAAAGGTACTTTTGATTTCTTTGCGGATCAGGGTAAGAGGCAGCACACGGATAATGTAGGTTACCCCTGCCATGATCAACATATAGATATAAATATTATGTTCCATTTTATTTTTCCTCCTTTGCGGAATCTTCCTCCTTTACCGGGAACAGGATTGCCGCGACTGCTGAAATGACAATTGTCAGAATCAGGATGGCTGTTCCGGAGGGAATTGCAGATAAAAGCGGTGCTACGTGGAATAGCAGACTGAGCATCATGGATACGATAATCAGCATGGCTAAAAGCCTGTTTTTTCTTGCGGGCGGAATGATAATCGCAATAAACATGCCATACAATCCGACGCTGAGTGCACTTACAATATTGGAGGGAAGAACATTTCCCATTAAAACACCAAGGTAGGTACCGATCGCCCAACCGGGGATGGCAACACTAAATGCCCCGTAAGCATAAAAGGGATTCAGTTTACCGGGTGAATTGATACAGATTCCGAAGATTTCATCCGTCACATCGTAGCCGATTAAGAGACGATGGAGCAGGGAAGTCTTTGGATCGAGTTTCTGGGACAGCGCACAGGACATCAGCAGATATCGTGCATTGGCGACCAGGATCATTAAGGCGAGTTCTAAGTAACCGGCATTCTGGCTTATTAGGGTAAAACCGGCATATTCCCCCGCAGAGGCATTGTTTGTCATACTGACGATCATAGCCTGTAAAGGGGTAAAACCGGCATTTTTAGCAGCAATGCCAAGAGTAAAGGAAACCGCAAAATAGCCGGTTGCGATGGGAAAACCATCCCGCATGCCGTTTGCAAAGGCAAGTTTTTTGTTTTGTGTCTTACAAATCTCTGTCATAGTCTTTCTCCCGGGGATAACCGTACGGGACGGATCCCCTGTATGTAAAATAAAAAATGAATCTTCACAACGTTGTCAATATTATCATATTTTGGCGGATAGTACAAGGAATAGAAAAGCAGGAATACAAAGTAAAAAACGGTAGAAAAAAGCAGGTGATTACCGTATAATGAAAGCATTAAGAGGATAGAAAGGAAAGCGGGATGCAGCAGCTGATACAGGATTTGAAAAATCAGACATATAAGCAGATGTATCTGTTGTTTGGAGAAGAGGATTATCTTCGCCGGCAGTACAGGGACAAATTAAAGGACGCGCTGGTTGCAGAGGGCGATTCCATGAACTATCATTATTATGAAGGAAAGGATATCAATGTGGGTGAGATCATTGATCTTGCCGAAACCCTTCCTTTTTTTGCGGAAAAAAGAGTAATCATACTGGAAAACAGCGGTTTGTGTAAGTCGGGTGGGGATCAGCTTTGCGAATATCTCAAGGATCCCGCAGAGAGCGTTGTGATTATTTTAGTGGAGACGCAGATAGACAAGCGTTCAAGACTTTTTAAAGTCATAAAAGAAAAGGGGCGCGTCTGCGAATTTGCTTCCCAAAATGAGATGACCCTGAAAAAATGGATTTTTACGCTGGCAAAACAGGATCAGAAAAAGATCGATGAGAGAACCATTCAGTATTTTTTGGAAAAGACCGGCACGGAAATGTCCAATATCCGTTCGGAATGGGAAAAACTTATCTGCTATTGCCTGAATAAAGAGAGTGTGGAATGTAAGGATGTGGATGCGGTGTGCACACAGCATATCAGCAACCGGATCTTTGAGATGGTGTCTGCGATTGCGGAAAAAAAACAGAAAGAAGCACTCGACATGTACCATGATCTTTTGACCTTAAAGGAACCACCCATGGGTATCCTTGCCCTGATTGCGAGACAGTTTAATCTCATGCTGCAGGTAAAAGAACTCCAGATCAAAAGGATCCCGGACAGGCAGATTGCGGAAAAAGTAGGACTTGCGCCTTTTATCGTACAAAAATATGAAAAACAGGCGGCACGTTTTAAAATGAAGGAACTAAAAGAGGCATTGGCAGCCTGTGTGGCAGCGGATGAAGCGGTAAAAACCGGACGCATGAACGACGTCTTAAGTGTGGAACTGCTGATTATAGAAAGAAGCCGTTAATAAAAACCGCAATATAATAAATCCTTTAGAACTTAAAAGCAAAAAAACCTTTGCAAACGAGATAAAGTACCAAATATTGGACACAAAAAACGATATTCTGATTTCATCGAAGGACTCATCGGGCGAAGAACTCATCGGACGAAGAGGCGAAGAAAAGACGGCCTGTAAGAATGTATTCTACGGGCAGAAAGAGGCAGAAGATGAAGAAATATCGTTTTTGTACGTTAACCATTATTTTTGTTTTTGTAGTATTTTCCCTGATTACGATACAGGCAAGGGGACAGGAAGAACCGGATATGGCGGATGCCGGTGTGTATGAACAATGGAAAGAGGACTACACGCAGCAGTTACAGAAGCTGCTGTATGAGAAAGGCTACCGCAATGCGGGGATTACCATGACCAGAGTCAGCCACGAAGACGGCAGCCTGGAATATACGGTAAAGATCCATCATAAGAGAATTGACAGGTTGGATGACGGAGAAAAGAGATTATTATTAAATGAATTGGAAGCCGTTCCCACATATGGAGAGGATTGCAGGGTTTTCCATCAATTTCTGCACTACGAATAAAAGATGTGCATGACAATAACCATGTTACGTTTTATAATAATGAAAGATTTTATAGAGGATGAATTTACAAGGAGATTACCATGATTCCGAAGAAGGACGAGATTTATAAGCATTTTAAGGGAGATTTGTACAAGATCATTACACTGGCACAGCATTCCGAAACAGGTGAACAGATGGTGGTGTATCAGGGACTGTACGGCGATCAGCCCGTGTTCTGCAGACCGCTTGACATGTTTGTTTCGGACGTGGATCATGAGAAATATCCGGATGTTACCCAGAAACAGCGTTTTGAACTTATGGAAGGAATGGAAGAAGAAGCAGGAGAAGCAGATCCTGCCGTTTTAGAATTCCTGGACGCCCGGACCAATCAGGAAAGACGTAATATTCTAGCCTCCCTTCATCATCGCATTACGAATGAAATGATTGATACGCTTGCGATTGTGATGGATGTTGTCATAAAGGAGGGCGAAGTCGAAGAACGCTATCAGCAGTTAAAGAAATGTCTGGATACGATCGACAAATACGAGATAGAAAGATAGGGTTACCCGAAAGGAACCGATGAGGTTATAAAATATACACATGTTAAAGAAAATTGCAGATCCGCTGCTTGCATGGTATGATAGTGGGCACCGGGATCTCCCATGGCGGCAGAATAAGGATCCGTATCGTATCTGGGTATCGGAGATCATGCTTCAGCAGACAAGGGTGGAAGCCGTGATTCCCTATTATGAACGTTTTATGGAACGCTTTCCGGATGTGGGAGCCTTGGCGGAAGCGAAGGAAGAAACGCTTTTAAAATACTGGGAAGGTCTTGGTTATTACAGCCGGGTGCGCAATATGCACAAGGCTGCCGTAACACTCATGCAGGATTATGATGGCAGGATGCCCCATACATGGGAAGAACTACAGAAACTATCAGGGATCGGCAGCTATACGGCCGGTGCTATCGCTTCCATTGCCTTTGGACAGCCGGTTCCGGCAGTGGATGGCAATGTTCTTCGGATCCTGAGCCGATTACGCATGGATGAGGAATATATCACACTCCCGGCGGTAAAAAAGAGAGTGGAGAGTGAATTGTCTAAGATCATGCCACCGAAGCGTCCGGGGGACTTTAACCAGGCAATGATGGAGTTGGGTGCCATGGTGTGTATTCCAAACGGGATCCCCAAGTGTGAAAACTGCCCATGGAGTAAGTTGTGTGAAGCACATAAGAATGGCTGTGTGACAGAATACCCCAGGCGGGAAGAAAAGAAAAAACGTTCCATTGAACACAAAACGGTCTTATTATTGAAGGAAGGATCGCAGATTGCGATTGAAAAAAGACCGGCAAAGGGACTTTTGGCAGGGATGTATCAGTTCCCGATGCGGGAAGGACATCTGAGTGAAAAAGAACTGATTGCGGATCTGGAAGCACAGGGTATGATTCCGATTCGTATAGAGAGATTACCGGAGGCAACCCATATTTTTTCACATAAAGAGTGGCATATGATTGGTTATGCCGTCCGTGTGGATGAACTCGAAAGAAGAAAGCCTTTAGGTGGGCTTTTATTCGTTGAGCCCGGGGAGACAAAGGAGAGGTATCCGATACCGTCCGCATTTTCAGCATATGCAAAGTTTATGAATATGAAACTGGGAGCAGGGCGTTTTGAACGCGTGGAATCATAGAATATCAAACACTCGTATACTAAAGAGGGAGAAAGGAAAAAGAAATGAAATTGTTATCAGTGGCAATTCCGTGCTACAATTCGGAAGCGTATATGGCAAATTGTATCGAATCACTTTTGCCGGGAGGCGATGATGTGGAGATCATCGTGGTAAATGACGGTTCTAAAGACCGGACCGCACAGATTGCACAGGAGTATGCACAGAAGTATCCGACGATCGTCAAGGCGGTCAATAAAGAAAATGGAGGTCATGGGTCCGCCGTCAATACCGGGTTAGAACATGCAACGGGACTGTTTTTTAAAGTGGTGGACAGCGATGACTGGGTGGATGCACAGGCCTACAAAAAGGTATTGGATAAGTTATCCGAACTGGCCGGCAACAGCCCGGTTTTGGATATGATGATCAGTAATTTCGTCTATGATAAGGATGGTGCAAAGCACAAAAAGGTCATGAAATATTCATCCCGTACACTTCCTAAGGATCGTCTGTTTACCTGGAAAGAAGTGGGACATTTTATGAAAGGACAGTATATTCTGATGCATTCTGTCATTTTCAGAACGAAAATGCTAAAGGAATGCGGAATCAAACTGCCGGAACATACTTTTTATGTGGATAATCTTTTTGTATTTGAGCCGCTTCCTTATGTGAAGAATATGTATTATTTAGATGAGACATTCTATCACTATTATATCGGAAGGGAAGACCAGTCCGTAAACGAAAGAGTAATGATATCCCGCATTGACCAGCAGATCCGTGTAAATAAGCGTATGATGGATTATCTGACAGAAAAGAAGGGGATGATCAGGGAAAAACATTTGAAATCCTATATGTTAAATTACCTGGATATCATCACCACGATTTCTTCCATTATGCTGATCAAGTCCGGTACGGATGAAAATCTCGAAAAGAAAAAGGAATTGTGGGCATACTTAAAGAAAAAGGACGGCACCATATTCCGCCGTCTGCGTTACGGTTTGTTAGGCAACTGCATGAATCTCCCGGGAAAAGGGGGAAGAATGATTTCCGTAGAAGGATATAAGTTGTGTCAGAGATTTTTCCATTTTAATTAAGGAGAATGAAAAAACCCGGTGGCTAAAACCACTGGGTTTCTTTTTCTTTTTGTTTCCGATGTTCTTCGTAACTGTGCCGGAGATTGGAAAGAATCTCGGTACGATATACCATGATGTAGACAACGGCTGCCATGATAAAGGCGGTCATAACGTCAAATACGGAATGCTGCTTCAAAAACATGGTAGAAAGGATGATGGAGAGGGACAATGTAAAACATCCCCATTTGATCCATTTGTTGGTCCCAAGCCTGTCATTATGCATAACCGCAAACAATGCACCAAGAGAATTATATACATGGATACTGGGCCACAAATTGGTGGAAGTATCAACCCGGTACAAATGGCTAACCAGATCACAGAAAACATTATTCCTCGGCATAATGAACGGTCTTAAATAATGGATGTTCGGAAAAATTGTGGAGACAATCAAAAATACCGTCATGCCGCTGAATAAAAAGCTACAGCATTTATGAAAATCTCTTGTGTTGGTAAATAAAAGATAAATCAGGATCCACGCCACATAGCCAAACCATAGCAGGTAGGGTACGATGAATAATTCACAAAACGGAATCTTATCATCGGCACGCATGTGGATAATGGTGTATTGCCTGCCATGCATATGTTCCAAAAGGTAAAACCAGATCAGATAAATCGCCATATAAACAAGTGCAGGCGACGCAACCATAAACTTCTGTTGCAATTTTTTCATAATAATAAAATCCTCCAAAGATCGCAGCGGTCTTTTTGCTGCCGGTTAATTTACCGTTTCCAATTCTATCAAATTCATTTTTTTTCGTAAATAGGTTTTTCTTTTCTTCAGAAATATTTAAGAAGTTATTGCTTTACAACAATAAATCAATAAAGTGTATTCTCAAAAAATAAAAATTATGTTATACTTATGCGTAATAATCACGACACAAAGGTTATTATGCAAAATGCAGAAAGGTGGAATTTATGTATTCATTAGATGAAGTAAGAGCAGTGGACGCAGAAGTTGCGCAGGCAATCGTGGATGAGCAGGAAAGACAGAACAGCCATATCGAACTGATCGCTTCCGAGAACTGGGTAAGCAAGGCAGTTATGGCAGCAATGGGCAGCCCATTAACCAACAAATATGCAGAAGGCTATCCGGGGAAGAGATACTACGGCGGATGTGACTGCGTGGATGTGATCGAAAATCTTGCCATTGACAGAGCAAAGGAATTATTCGGATGTGATTATGCAAATGTGCAGCCACACTCCGGAGCACAGGCCAATATGGCAGTACAGTTTGCAGTATGTAAGCCGGGTGATACGATCATGGGTATGAATCTGGACCATGGCGGACATTTAACGCACGGAAGCCCGGTTAATATGAGCGGTAAATATTTTCACATTGTTCCTTACGGGGTTAATGATGAAGGTTTTATTGATTATGATGAGTTAAGAAGAATTGCTTTAGAAGCAAAACCAAAGATGATCATTGCAGGTGCATCTGCTTATGCAAGAGCAATTGACTTTAAGAAATTCAGAGAAGTGGCAGACGAAGTTGGGGCTGTCCTTATGGTGGATATGGCTCATATCGCCGGTCTTGTGGCAGCAGGACTTCATGAAAGCCCGATCCCTTATGCGGATGTTGTAACAACAACAACACATAAGACTCTCAGAGGACCAAGAGGTGGTCTGATCCTTGCCAACAAAGAAGCCGCTGAGAAGTTTAATTTTAACAAGGCAATCTTCCCGGGTATTCAGGGTGGCCCACTGATGCATGTAATCGCTGCAAAAGCAGTATGTTTTAAAGAAGCATTATCCGATGATTTTAAAGCATACCAGAAACAGATCATTGACAATGCGCAGGCACTGGCAAAGGGACTCCTTAGCCGTGATATCAAGATCGTTTCCGGCGGTACGGATAATCATTTGATGTTAGTGGATCTTACAAACTACGGATTGACCGGAAAGGCAGTAGAAAAATTATTGGATCAGGCACATATTACCTGTAACAAGAATACGATTCCCAATGATCCGCAGTCTCCGTTTGTAACAAGCGGTATTCGTCTTGGTACTCCGGCTGTTACTTCAAGGGGCATGAAAGAAGAGGATATGGACAAGATTGCAGAAGCAATTGCAATGGTAATCAAGGGCGGCGAAGAAAAAGTTCCGCAGGCAAGAGCCATCGTACAGACTCTTACGGACAAATATCCTTTGATCTAAGGACACAAAAGACGGTTCCGGAATTATCCGGAGCCGTTTCTTATGCAATATATCAGGAGTAAAGGTTATGGAAAAGAAAAAAAACGGGCTTACCTCCGATCTTTTAAAATGGATCGCGGTCGTGACCATGTTTATCGATCATATCGGAGCAGCTATTGTGGAACAGACAGATCTTTCCCTTCTTCCTTATGGGAAAACGGGAGATCTGATTCTTCGTTTAATTGGAAGAATTGCCTTTCCCATCTATTGCTTTTTGCTGGTGGAAGGGTTTTATCATACAAGGAGCCGGAAAAAATATCTGTGCAATCTCACCCTCTTTGCAGTGTTGTCCGAGATTCCGTTTGAACTGGCTGTTTTCGGAGAAATCAAATGGGGCTTTCACAATGTGTACTGGACGCTGCTGTTGGGATTTCTGGTGATGTCAGGTGTGGAAAAGATCCGGGAAAAAATGGGAACGACAGAAAATACGAAAAAAACATTTGCTGAACTGGCATTGGCAGCAGCGGCGGCAATAGGAGCGGAACTTTTGCAGACGGATTACGGAGCAATTGGGGTATTTTTGATTTTTATTCTGTATCAGGCAAGAGAAAACCGGCAGCGACAGTGTATTCTGGGTGCGGTTGCCATGGCTTACGAAGTTACGGCACCGGTTGCTTTTTATCTCCTGTATCATTATAATGGCATCCGCAGACAAAAAAGATGGAAGTATTTCTTTTATGCCTTTTATCCGGTGCATTTTCTGTTGTTATACTGGATCCGGGTACAGTTTCCGGTATGGGGAGCATTTCTTTTTTGAATTGCTTGAAAAATGCACAAAAAGGGTTGCTTTGTTTTGGGGAATGTGCTACTATATCTTTCGCAGGCAGACAACTGTCTTTGCAGTAAAGACATATACAAACAACTGTCTTTGCAGAGAGGACGGATATGACAGATTCTACGGAATATTATGTGGTAAAGCAAAGAGCTCTGCCGGAAGTCCTGCTCAAGGTGGTGGAAGCGAAACGTCTGGTAGAATCCGGACGTACCATGAGCGTACAGGATGCAGTTGACCGGGTGGGAATCAGCAGAAGTTCTTTTTATAAGTATAAGGATGACATTTTTCAATTTCATGACAATGCGCAGGGAACGACACTTACCCTTACCTTTGACATGGATGATGAGCCGGGAGCACTGTCCGATGTTTTGAAAGTGATTGCAGAGTGCGGGGCCAATATTCTGACGATTCATCAGAGTATTCCGATCAACGGACTGGCGGCACTGAGTTTAAGCATACAGGTGTTGGAAACAACGAAGAATGTCTCGGAAATGCTGGTATGCATGGAACAGATCGCATGTGTTCATCGTGTAAAGATACTGGCAAGGGAATAAGGAATTAAGATTTGAATGACAAAGGAGTAGAGAAATGATCAAAGCAGCAGTGTTAGGATATGGTACAGTAGGAAGCGGTGTGGTAGAAGTTCTTCATAAGAATAAGGATATCATCGCCAAGAGAGTCGGCGAAGAGATCGAAGTAAAATACATCTTAGATCTTCGCGATTTTCCGGGCGATCCGTTTGAAGAAAAAGTTGTTCATGATATAAATGTAATCTTAAACGATCCGGAGATTGCCATTGTATGTGAAACTATGGGCGGCACCAAGCCGGCATACCAGTTTACCAAAGATGCTCTGTTAAAAGGAAAGAGCGTATGTACTTCCAATAAGGAATTGGTGGCTTCTTACGGACCGGAGTTGTTACAGGTTGCTGCGGACAATCACTGTTCTTATCTGTTTGAGGCAAGCGTGGGCGGCGGTATTCCCATCATTCGTCCGATGAACAGCTCTCTTGCACCGGAAAATATTTTAAAGATCAAAGGTATTTTAAACGGTACCACGAATTATATTTTAACAAAGATGGCAAAAGAAGACGCATCCTTTGATGAGGTTTTAAAAGAAGCACAGGACAAAGGATATGCGGAGCGCAATCCGGAAGCGGATGTGGAAGGATACGATGCCTGCAGAAAGATTGCCATTTTATCTTCCCTGATGACAGGGAAAAATGTGGACTTTTCAAAGATCTACACAGAAGGCATTACCAAGATCTCACAGAGGGATTTTGAATACGCTAAAAAAGTAAACAAGAGCATTAAACTTTTAGCAGTCAGTGAAAGAAGCGAGGAGGGAGTATCCATTTTGGTTGCCCCATTTATGCTGGGGGCGGATCATCCTCTTTGTGGTGTAAACGATGTGTTTAATGCCGTGTATGTAACCGGTGATATGGTTGGCGATCTGATGTTCTACGGACATGGTGCAGGAAAACTTGCAACAGCAAGTGCCGTTGTATCCGATGTGATCGAATGTGCCAAGACTTTAGGAAGCACAGTACCGGTGATCTGGGATTCTGAAGATCTTACGTTATTGGATGTTAAGGAATGCACAAGACAGTTCTTTGTTCGTGTAACAGCAGCGGACAGAGGAGCCGTGATCAATAGTTTTAACAATATCCAGAAGATTGATGTGACGGATGAAGAATTTGGCTTTATTACAGAGCCTATGACAGAAAAAGAATTTGATGCCCGTAAGAAGGGATTAAGAGAAGTACTCTCCGTGATTCGTGTAGAATCTTAGTAAAGAAAAGGAATCAGGAGGAAATAATCATGAAATACATTGTAGTATTAGGTGACGGCATGGCGGATGAATCCATTGAGGCTCTTGGAAACAAGACCATACTGGAATATGCGGAAACGCCCTGTCTGGATAGATTGAGTAAAATGTCCGAGATCGGCATGGTTCATACGATTCCGGACGGCATGAAACCGGGTTCTGACACGGCAAACCTTTCGGTATTGGGATATGATCCTAAGAAGTATTATTCCGGAAGATCTCCGTTAGAAGCACTCAGTATCGGAGTGCCGATGCTGGATACGGACATAGCACTGCGTTGCAATATCGTTACGATATCCGATGATGATGTGCCATTTGAAGAAAAGACCATTATCGACCACAGTGCGGATGAGATCAGCACGGAAGATTGTGCGGTTTTATTAAATGCCGTAAAAGAGCAGCTGGAAAGCGAAGCCTATCATTTTTATGTGGGAACCAGTTACAGACACTGTCTGATCTGGAATCATGGCAAAGTTGTGGAACTGACACCGCCCCATGATGTTTTGACGCAGAAGATCGGTCAGTACTTACCGCAGGACGATGTGCTTCGATTGATGATGAAAAAAAGTTATGAGATCTTAAAAGATCATCCCATGAATATAGAACGCAGGAAAAAAGGATTGAATCCTGCAAACTGCTGCTGGTTCTGGGGCGCGGGCACCAAGCCCATGTTATCTTCTTTTACGGAGAAAACAGGCAAAAAGGGCATGATGATCTCGGCTGTGGATCTTTTAAAAGGAATTGCAGTAGGAGCCGGCATGGGCGTTGCCAATGTGGAAGGCGCAAACGGCGGTTTACATACGAATTACGAAGGTAAGACCGATGCAGCCCTGAAGGCATTATTGGAAGATGGTTATGATTTTGCCTACATCCATGTGGAAGCACCGGATGAAATGGGACATCAGGGAAGTTATGAGAGAAAAGTACAGGCAGTTGAGAATCTCGATCAGAGAGTGATCAGACGATTGACGGAGGCACTCGATAAGCAGGGCGTGGAGTACCGCCTGCTTGTTTTGCCGGATCATCCGACACCGGTGCGTGTGCGTACCCATACGGCGGACAATGTGCCCTATCTTTTGTATGATTCCACGGATCGTAAACAGCAGTCATGGAATTACAATGAAAAAGAGGCTGCTAAGAGCGGCATATTAATAGAAGAAGGTCATACTCTGATTGATCATCTGTTTGAAAAATAAGTTTGGGAGATAGTGTGAAAACGTTATGAAAAAAGTAGTGAAATTTGGCGGAAGTTCCCTTGCAAGTGCGGAACAGTTTGAAAAAGTAGGCAATATTATCAAAGCAGATACAGCCCGTAAGTTTGTTGTACCAAGTGCACCGGGAAAGCGTTATAAAGAAGATACGAAAGTTACGGATATGCTGTATGCCTGCTATGCTCTTGCAGAGGAAGGGAAAGATTTTAAAAAGCAGCTTGCAGAGATCAAAAAACGTTATGAAGAAATCATCACGGGATTGAAACTCACCTTATCTTTGGATGAAGAATTCAAGATCATTGAAAAAGATTTTAAGGCAAAAGCAGGAAGTAATTATGCAGCAAGCCGTGGTGAATTCTTAAATGGTAAGATCATGGCGGCTTACTTAGGATACAACTTTGTTGATCCTGCAGATTATATTTTCTTTACGGAAGACGGCGAATTTGACGCAGAAAAAACCAATGATGTATTGGGAGATAAATTACAGAAGTTGGAAAATGCAGTTGTACCGGGATTTTACGGCAGTCTGCCGGATGGAACGGTTAAGACCTTTTCCCGTGGTGGTTCCGACATCACAGGTTCCATCGTGGCAAGAGCCATTCATGCGGATATCTATGAAAACTGGACGGATGTATCCGGCTTTTTGATCGCGGATCCAAGGATTATCCACAATCCCCAGTCCATTGAGACGATCACATACAAAGAGTTACGTGAGTTATCCTACATGGGAGCCAGTGTACTGCATGAAGATGCGATTTTCCCGGTTCGTAAAGAGGGGATTCCGATCAACATCCGCAATACCAATGCACCGGATGATAAAGGTACCTGGATTGTGGAGAGCACCTGTCAGAAATCCAAATATGTGATCACCGGTATCGCCGGCAAGAAGGGGTTCTGCTCTATTAATATCGATAAAGATATGATGAATTCCGAAATCGGATTTGGCAGAAAGGTCTTAAATGTTTTTGAAGACAATGGCATTTCCTTTGAACATGTGCCATCCGGTATCGACACATTGACCGTATTTGTTCATCAGGATGAATTTATGGATAAGGAACAGCAGGTGGTATCCGGCATTCACAGACTGGCAAAACCGGACACCATTGACATTGAAGCGGATCTTGCACTGATCGCAGTGGTTGGACGCGGCATGAAATCCACACGCGGAACCGCAGGAAGAATCTTTTCTGCGCTTGCACACGCTGACATCAATATCAAAATGATCGATCAGGGATCTTCCGAACTGAATATCATCATCGGTGTTCGTAATGATGATTTTGAAGCGGCAATCAAGGCAATCTACGATATTTTTGTAGAAACAAAGATGTAAAATAAAAAGAAACATATTCCCGGGTATCACTTAGTGGGAATATGTTTCTTTTTTTGCATAGGAAATCTCTTTGAAATTACCTATTGCATAAAAAAACTCCGTGAGGATTCTTTATCTTAATTAATAGCCAAGATCTTCATTGATCAAAAATACTTTGATACGTCCGGCATGACCGCTTCTTCTGGTGATCAGGATCTCGTTGCAGAAACAGTCAGGAGAAAGACAGTCATGACAGCTGCCGGTTAGTCCGCAGGGGTTGTTGCGGTTTAGACGGATGGCATTGGCGGGTGAGGCTACGTTACGGACACGTTCCACGCCACTTTCGACGGTGGCTGTAAACTTGTTTCTTCCCACAAGGAGCATAACATGGGATGGTCCGTGTGCAAGGCAGGCAACCCGGTTGGCATTGCCGTCAATATTAATCAGAATACCATCATTCGTAATGGCATTGGTACTCATAAAAAAGTAATCCGCCATTACGGTCTTAGCAAAAATTTCACGGTTTTCCTCCGGCGTTTTTGCCTGTGTGCGGTCGATCAGTGTTAGATTGGATGTTTTTTCGGATTCTTTTAAGGCATCCATAAGTCCGCTTTCACTCAGCGTCTGGGAACCACCCCAGGCGACCACGCTTCCTTTTGGTATCATGTTAAGGATGGCTTCCACACAACTTTTGGAATCTTCAAAATAATAGCCTTCCATATTTCTTTTTTCTAAGTTCTTGATGACATTTTCTGCCAGTTTCTCAAATGCTTTTGCTTTCATTGTTAACCTCCGTTTCTGCTACCTTTTTATACTAATGAGTATAAAAGGATGATAAAAGATAGTCAAATATTGTTTATCAGAATTTCTTTCCATCTCTTATAGAAGTGTGGGGGGATCTGTGATAAACTGATTTTGGGTGTTTATTAACGAAATGAGGAGGCTGTATATACGATGGATGTACTAGAGATTATTGTACCTATATTTGTGGCGATTTTTTTAGGGGTACTTGCAAGAAAAAAGAGTATCATAACACCGGAAGAAAACAAGGGGCTTCAGCAGTTTGTTATCAAATTTGCCCTGCCCTGTGTACTGTTTAATTCCTGCTTGGGGTGCAATATCGGAATAGAGTCTGTTTCTTCAATGATTATTGTTTTTCCCCTGATTCTGCTTGCTACTTTTTGCGGGTTTAAGGCAAGGGAAAAATATTTTCCCTATCATAATTTTCCTTTTTTGTTTACCGCTCAGGAAAGCGGAATGCTTGGAATCCCGTTGCTTATGACCCTGTTTGGCGCCGATCAGGCATACAGAATGGGCGTTTTGGACATGACACAGGCGTTTATAGCTATTCCGGTTATGGCAATTTTAACGGCTGTGGATGCCAAAAAACAGTCGGTGGGTGACATTGTGAAGAAGGTTTTGTCTTCTCCGCTTCTTTTGATGAGCGTACTGGGACTTGCGCTGAATCTGTCAGGAATCGCAGAATATCTGGACAATATGGGTATTGGAAACATCATTACCGGAACAACCGGCTTCCTTGCACAACCGGTAAATGCCGTTATCCTTTTCAGCATCGGATACAATTTCACACTGAATAAGGAAAATATGAGTCGGATTATCAAAATCAGTGCAATTCATACGGTTGTATTTGCAATATTATGTCTTGTTGCAGAGGGGATTCTGTTTATGCTTCCTGGAGTGGACGTGCGTACACGTTGGGCGGTTTTGATTTACTATGCACTTCCGTCAAGCTTTTTAACACCGGGGCTCGGCAAAACGCAGGAGGACTACGAACTGACTTCGGGAGTCTGCTCTTTGCAGACGGTACTTTGTCTGATTATTTTCTGTATTCTGGCAGTGGTTGCGGTCTAAGATGGGAAAGCGGATTGATCTGATATTGCGCGTAAAAGAAATGAGGAGTTGACGAGAGTTGGCTCCTCTTTTTTGGTATCCATGCTAATACATTCGGTACAGGCGTCCGGCTGACGTTACTTTTGCGAATTGGAAAGGAAAAAATGTATGTACAATTCGATAAACAGAACCCATAATGCAGATAATTCAAATGGCGACGCATAAAAATGAAAAAATATGAAAAATATTTAAAAAATGTATTGACAAAATAAAGGACCTACTATATAATTCAATTATACAAAACAGAGAGGAAAAACAAAGAAGTGCACAAGTCTCTGATATAGAGAAAACTGATGTCAGTTGTAACTCGTTAAAATAAGGCAGAAAGGATGGTACGGTCCAACAAAAACTTAATTTTAACCAGGTAAGCGTAAGAAAAGCATGATATGGCAGCACATAAATAAGAGAATGGGATTGCTGCAGTACAATCAGTACAAAGAGAGAAAATGCAAGATATACGCACTAAAATTAAATATCGATTAAACTTTCATAATACGAAAGAGAGGTATAATCCCTTGGAAAGTATAGTTTAGAAGCGGGTATCAATACAAAAGGTTGTGTTGGTATCCGCTTACGTTATGCCCATAATTCTGTTCGTTTGCATTTTGTTGCAGTTATGTGTTAAAAAATGGGATTGGAAGAGACACTGTTCTATGTTATACTAGGCAGTAGTCATATTGCAAAAGGGCGAAATGGAGAGTATTATGTCGGATTTAGAATTTCAAAACGAAGAAGATAAAAGAGAGTTTCGAAGAAAAAGAAGAAAGCGTAATCAGATTATGGCATACGTGTCAGTTTTGCTGATCCTTCTGGTTATTGTGGTTGCCGGTGTATTTGCCGTAAAATTGGGAACCAATCTTTTGACAGAAAAGAAGCAGGAAAAACAGGAAGCGGAAGCACTTGCACAGGCAATGGAAGAAATGACACAAGTGTCAACGGAAGAAGAAACGGAAACATTTGCTGAAGAAGAGACTACTACCATTGAAGAATATACGGAAGAAGAACTTTTAGATGAGATTGTGGATGCCTGCATTATGGAGATGTCTCTAGAGGACAAGGTGGCAGGATTGTTTGTGATCACACCGGAAGCACTGACAGGAGTTGATAAGGCAATTAAAGCCGGGGATGGTACCAAGGAGGCACTTGAGAAGTATCCGGTTGGAGGACTGGTTTATTTTAAACAGAATATCATGTCCGGGGATCAGATCACGGAGATGCTTGCCAACACGGTGTCCATGAGTAAATACCCTATTTTCCTTGCGGTAGATGAGGAAGGTGCCGGTGTGGCGAGAGTGGCGGATGCCCTGGGTCTTGATAAGGCGGATTCCGCTGCCGATATGGGGAAGACACAGGATGCAAACCGTGCATATGATACTTACAAAGAAATTGGCACATACCTGACAAAATATGGATTTAACCTGAACTTTGCACCCGTAGCCGATGTATTGACCGATCCGGACAATGAGTCGATCAAAGACCGCTCTTTTGGCAGCGATCCCGATCTGGTATCGTCCATGGTGGCATCCTCTGTAAAAGCACTGGAAGAGGTGGGCGTGACTGCATGTATGAAGCATTTCCCCGGACAGGGTGATGCGGACGGTGACACGCACGAAGGTCTTGCAAGCAGTGACCGCACGCTTGAAGAGATCAAAGAAACGGAATTAAAACCCTTTACTGCCGGCATGGAGGCAGGTGCACAGATGATTATGGTGGGACATTTTGCGGTACCTTCCATAGACGAAGAGAATACTCCGGCTTCTCTGTCCAAGAAAGTCATTACCGACCTGCTCCGCGAGGAAATGGGTTACAATGGTGTAGTAATTACGGATGCCCTGAATATGTCCGCAATTTCGGATTATTATGACTCCGCCCAGGCTAGTATTATGGCATTGAAAGCCGGAGCGGACATGGTTCTGATGCCGGAAGATTTCGAAGCGGCATACGAAGGTGTACTGGCTGCGGTGAAGGACGGCACGATCAACGAAGCGCGCATCAATGATTCCCTGCGCAGAGTGTACAGAATAAAATACAAAGGTACTATTGACAACTAATTCAATATGAGTTATATTATGTTTTGTCGTTGCGACAACTGTCGCCGTGGCAACACATAATATGCGCGAGTGGCTCAGCGGTGGAGCATCTCCTTGCCAAGGAGAGGGTCGCGGGTTCGATCCCCGTCTCGCGCTTCTTTTGTTTGTAGCGGAAGCCTTGATTTTACAGGGTTTCCGC
>CAYLSH010000019.1:0-25285 GCA_964386235.1 uncultured Lachnospiraceae bacterium
TTATCATATACTGTCATATGTGGATATAAAGCGTAGTTCTGGAATACCATTGCGATATCTCTGTCCTTAGGCTCTACGTCGTTAACCACTCTGTCACCGATCTTTAATTCACCGGAAGTGATGTCTTCCAGACCTGCGATCATACGAAGTGTAGTAGATTTACCACATCCTGAAGGTCCTACGAAAATGATAAATTCTTTGTCTGCGATTTCAAGATTGAAATCCTTAACTGCTTCAAAGCCGTTAGGATATCTTTTACAAATGTTTTTTAATGATAAACTTGCCATTATTAAATCCTCCTAAATAAAATAAACGGACTTACCCGAATTGCATAGTGTTAGTATAATCTCTCCCTCGTCCATTTTCCATGCTACATTTTCACAAATATTTTTTTAATCCTTGTTAAAAATGCTTGATTGTCCTTCCATCTTTTCTAAACTTGTTCAATCTGTCCACTTTTTTTATTTTCCTTTATGCAATTTGCATATGTTCCTATAAAAGTAACCTATGCCATGTATTTTAGAAAAGCATATAAAAGGGCGGGATCATAATCCCACCCTTAACACTAACGCATATCACTTTCAATCGGCGTTTCTTTTTTCTTTTCTGTATCCACTTCCTGCAAATCCTTATTGTAGAAAACAAGACAATTCTTACCACGTCTCTTTGCTTCATACAGTGCTTTATCAGCAGATTTGTACAATCCCTCATAACTCTGGGCATCCCTCGGATATACGGTTGCTCCGATACTTGCCGTTGCGGAATACTTTACATACTCGCCTGCTTTGAACTGATGGAAAAGATTCTCAAGACGTTTGGCCTCTTTTGCCAGTATCTCATCCGTATCCAGATCCTTTAAGAAAAGGATGAACTCGTCACCACCCGTACGACCGATGATATCCGTTATGCGAAATTCGTTCCGTAACTGCAAGCCCAGTGAACGAAGCACCTCGTCACCAAATGCATGTCCCAATGTGTCATTGATCTTCTTAAAGTTATCAATATCAAACAGGAAGAACAGGCACTGGGAATCCGGATGTTCCGCGATATACTCTGAAATTTTGCGTTCGGTTGCAATCTTATTATTCAGTTCTGTAAGAAGATCCGTATCCGCTTTATCAGCCAGTTCCTGACTTTGTTGATCCGAATGAATCTTATTAATCACTACAATAACCACCACTATTATAACAAATAGTGCGGCAATCAGGCCGATGGATGCCGTCATGGAACGGATAATGCTCCATTCATTCGCAATCAGTCTGTTGACATATGACGTATCCTGTACCAGCAAAAGCTGCCAGTCGCTCATGCCGATCGGCACGCTGGTAACGGTTTTTTCCTCCGCATCCAATTTGACGGAGTATACATATCCGGACTGTTTGCTAAGACGCATGGACACCCGGTTATAATTTGTATCAACAAGGGTTGCGTTTCGCACATTTGCCATATATTCCCCATTGGCAAACAATTGTGTGGAACTACCGAACGAACTGAACAGATCGCCTTTGGAATCGCATATCGCATAAGAATACTCCTTCGAAGGCATATACTCTTCCACACTGTTTAGTTTGACAAAAGTATAGATATTACCCGCACTGATATTATTCTGATAATACGGCACCCTGATGACATACGCCTGCTGATTGGTCACCCCATCATCCTTCGTCATGCATGCTCCCTGCGTTGCACAGGTCCAAAAGAAATCACACAACGAAATATCGGCCTTTTCACCATCACTTGTATAACCCCTGCCGCTATTGTCCGTAATAATAACCATATAGCAATTAGGTTGTGCCTGATTTAACATCTTTGCATACCAGATGATATTCTCTTCCGTGCACTTCTCCTCATCGCCCAGAATACTCGCAACAACCCCTGCGGACGCCCTGACCGAATGCATATAGACCTCTATATCGGATGCCACTTCTCCCGCCTGCATAATAAGAGAATTCTGCACGCTTTCCTTTGCATCTTTTTTGCTGATGACAAAGAAATTACTGACAACAACAGCTAAAACTGCCATCAGGATGACTATCGGTATACCATACTGCAGCAAAAACTGTTTCTGTCGTTGTTCCGTTTTTTCCTTTCTCTGATTCTTACCCAATTTCTCTCACTCTCCATCTGCATTAATGTACAACACTATACTTCTGCTTCGGATTCCTCGTCTGCAGTCTCTTCCCCCGTCTGTACCTGCTTAGGTTCTACTTTGCGGAATATGCGTACAAACATCATACTCGATAAATACGCCGGTAACGATATTCCCATCAATATCAGGATCGGTGCCAGTTCTATCACAAATAAGGCAACCACAATCGGCAATGCCAGCAATATAATAAAAAGAATCGTAAACGGTATATTGGCAATGGACAGAATAAATGCATTCTTGATCGTATTCTTAATCGTATTGTCAAAGCGGGACAGTACCGGGAATACATACACCGTTGTTCCAAGAAGCAAATAAGCAAGTACCGCTACGACAATCATAATAAACGTAGGAATCTGATCCGGCATCATCCGGTATATCAGAAAATCACCCGCAAAAATTGCCGCTACCACTAACACAAGCAGCCATATTACGGTCGCCTGCTTAAAATTCTCCTTGAAGGAACGGAAGAAATCCCGGATTACATATCCTTCTTCCTTGCGCACAATCTTTATGGTCACAAAATACATTGCTGTCCAGGATGCTCCGATCGTAAAGACCGGTATCGAACAAACAAATGCCAGTATATTCAAAATAACCAAATCCGCTACTTTTCCCATAAAGGACCAGACCGGATTATCCAAATTAAATAATGAACCCATTTTTCATCCTCGATATTTCATTAAAATTATAGTACTTTCGATTGGTAAAAGCAATTGTTTTTAGAAAAATGTTGCAATTTGTAAAAATTGGCAGTTTATTTTAGAGGTAAAACTCCATCGGCGTATAAATAATACCATCCTTTGTTGTTTCACACCCGGTATCCGCAAAACCGACCTTATGATAAAAAGGCACTCCGTACGGGGATGCATTCACGGTCATCTTCTGTTGTCTTGTGGTGGCAAGAAGATAGGACTGCATATGGCGGATCAGCGCACTGCCCACTCCCTTTCTGTGATATTCCGGATCTACAAACAAAAGGGAAATATGATTTCCGCTCCGCAGGGAAATCAGACCGATCATCTTTTCTTTTTCCATCGCCACAAAGAGCGGATACTCTCCCTGCAAAAACATTTTTTTCATTCTTTCATCCGACACAAATTCCGCAAAACTCTTAATGCCCTCCGGCCCATAGTCCTGCGCTTCGAATTTTAAAAACACCTTAAACGCCAGTTCCATTGCGGTTTCCCATTCTGCAGGTTCCGCCTTGCGGATCTGAAAAAAACGATTCCCGTTTTCGATTGTTCCGGCATCTTCGATATGCTTATCTTTTTCCATATGAGTAAACCTTTTTCCCTAAAACAAAGTACCGGTGAAAAAATCCTTTACACGACTTCCCATATCCCGGAAAAATCCCGTTACGCTGTTTACAAAGGATGTTTTTACCTTGTTTTCTGTTTCCTGTATCAATTCCTGTTTTGTATCTTCACATATTTTTGACGCCTGATCCAGGAGTTTTTCCGGATCCAGTCCCAGTTTTTTGATTTTTTGGATGCTTTGTAAAATCTTATCCTTTTCACCCTCTGTCAGGCTTACATCGAATTTGTCTTCGACTTCCTCTATCGCTGTGGAAATATCCTCATCGTTTTCCAGTTCTCCCGATTCCAGTTTCTGACGGATAAAATCAATTACTTTTTCTGCCAGTTCCATATTCTCTTCTTTTTGAAGTTCCTCTGAAATCCACTGTGGAATATCAATATCTTTTGCCAGTGCCTGCGTTCCCATTGTCATAAACAGAACACACATTGCTGCTATTATCATGCATTTTTTCACATTTCCACCAGCCTTTCCAATATCCGATCATTTTTTACACGGAATTATTCCTGTTGTCCCATTATCATCTTCTGTATCCATACGTAGATATCCTGCATGACTTCAAAACGATTGTCTTCATTTAGCAATTCATGCCTTTTTCCCGGGTATAAAATCTTGGACACTTTCTCCATACCGGCATGCACATACATCCGGTATGATTTTTCAACAGCGGTTCCATATGCACCAACCGGGTCTTCATCCCCATAAATAAATAACATGGGGAGAGTTTTTGGCATTGCATGTATCTTCTCCGTATCGTATAACCCCGCGCTTACTCCTGCTAACGTCTTGAATCCGTTAATTGTAAAGGTAAATCCGCAAAGATCATCCTCCATATATCGTTTCACATTTTCCTCATTGACAGAAAGCCAGTCAAAAGGAGTCTTCGGATTCTTTATGTGTTTTAAGTAGGTGCCAAACGCCAGCTTATCCAGGAATTTGCTGACATGTCTGCTTCCCTGAAAAGCCTGCAAAACGGTAATCATGATTTTTATGATGGGTAACATCGCCTTGGGCTGAAGACCCGTGGCGGATATAACCGCCCCATCCACTTCTGATCCGTATTTATGCACAAAATTACGTGTAATAAAAGATCCCATGCTGTGTCCCAGTATGACATAGGGCACTTCCGGGTATTCTTCCCGGATCATATCCTTTAATATGTGTACGTTTTCTACTACGACTTTATGCGGCTCTCTTTCACAGAAATATCCGGGAGGGTTATTTCCCATGGACTTTCCATGTCCCAAATGATCCTCTCCTACTACCATTATATTTCGGTCCGTTAAAAAAGAGGCGAATTCTTCGTATCTTTCAACATATTCTGCCATGCCATGCACAATCTGCACGATACAGAGAATTTCTCCATCCGGAACCCACTTTACGGCGTGGATCTTATTGGTGCCACAATAGGAGTCATAATAAAATTCTTCTTTAATCATATTCTTCTTCCCTTACGAAAAGACCTTTTCTTTTTGTTCTCTAAAGTCTTTTGTAATTAGCAGACCTCAGCTCCCGCCGGCATTTCTTTTTCCGGTGTCATAAGTGCCAGATTACCCTCTGCATCTTCTGCACATAACAGCATACCTTCTGATAAAACACCTGCCAGTTTAGCCGGTTTTAAATTAGTCAGAACTAACACTTTCTTGCCGACCATTTCTTCTGCGCTGTAATGCTGTTTGATGCCGGATACGATCTGCTTTACTTCACTGCCGATCTTCACCTGGGAACAAAGAAGTTTCTTGGACTTGGGAACTTCTTCACAGGCAATGATCTTTCCTACACGGAACTGCAGTTTTTCAAAATCATCAAATGTGATCTCCGGTTTGCTTTCCATATCGATCACTTCTTCCTCATCTTCTGCTTGGGTTTCTTCCTGCTTACGGGAAGCATAGAGCGCTTCTGCCTTTTCTACCACTTCTTTTACATCCAGTCTTGCAAAAAGGATCTCCGGTTTATCCGTTACTTTTGTGCCGGATACATATCTGCCAAAAGTATCCAGTTCTTCGAATCCGCGTACTTTCGTATTCAGCTGGGCTGCGATCTTTTCTGCTGTCTGCGGCATAAACGGCTCTAATAAAGAAGCACCGATCATGATACCCTCTACCAGGTTGTATAAAACAGTGGATAAACGATCTGCTTTTGCTTCGTCTTTTGCCAGTACCCACGGTTCTGTTTCATCAATGTATTTGTTGCAGCGTTTAAAGATCGCAAAGATCTCTGTCAGTGCATCTGCCACGCGCAGATTGTCCATTTTGGCTTCTACTTTATCGTATGCAGCTAAAACCGTGCTCTTTAAGTCCTCATCCACGGCTTCTGTCACACCCTTGTCTGCCACAACGCCGCCAAAATACTTGTTGCTCATGGAAATCGTTCTGTTAACGAGATTGCCCAGTGTATTGGCAAGGTCGGAGTTCATACGTTCCACCATCAGTTCCCATGAAATCACACCATCATTTTCAAACGGCATCTCATGCAATACAAAATAACGTACCGCATCCACGCCGAAAAATTCTACCAGATCATCTGCATATAACACATTGCCCTTGGATTTACTCATCTTGCCGTCACCCTGCAACAGCCATGGATGTCCAAAGATCTGTTTCGGAAGCGGCTCACCTAACGCCATTAAGAAAATCGGCCAGTAAAGAGTATGGAAACGGATAATATCCTTTCCGATCAGGTGAAGATCGGCAGGCCAGTTTTTCTTATACTGATCCGTGCTGTTTCCATCTGCATCATAACCAATTCCGGTAATGTAGTTGGTCAGTGCATCCAGCCATACATAAACAACGTGTTTATCATCAAAATCAACCGGAATACCCCATTTAAAAGAAGTACGGGATACACAAAGATCCTGAAGTCCCGGTAAAAGGAAGTTGTTCATCATCTCATTTTTGCGGGAAACCGGCTGTATAAATTCAGGATGCGTGTTAATATGCTCGATCAGACGATCCGCATACTTACTCATCTTAAAGAAATATGCCTCTTCTTTTGCAGGTTTTACTTCGCGTCCGCAGTCCGGGCATTTGCCATCCACTAACTGGGATTCCGTCCAGAAAGATTCACAGGGTGTACAGTAAAGGCCTTCATAAGCACCCTTATAAATATCTCCCTGATCATACAGCTTCTTAAAGATCTTCTGTACCTGTTTTTCATGGTATTCGTCCGTAGTACGGATAAATTTGTCATAGGAAGTATTCATCAGATCCCAGATGTCCTTGATCTGTCCGGCAACACCGTCCACAAACTCCTTCGGAGTCACACCGGCTTCTGCTGCCTTGATCTCAATCTTCTGACCGTGTTCATCCGTTCCTGTCTGGAAAAACACGTCATATCCGTCTTTTCTTTTGTATCTTGCAATACTGTCTGCCAAAACGATCTCGTAAGTATTGCCAATATGCGGTTTGCCCGATGTATAGGCAATCGCCGTTGTCATATAATATTTTCCTTTATTCATTTCTCTGCTCCATTCTTATCTTGATAATGTTTTTACAAACTGCTTTGTATTTGACAAAACGTCACCTTCAAAAACAGCGGAGCCGGCAACAATTATATTTGCTCCCGCATCCACAATCATCTCCACATTGGAAAGGTTTACTCCTCCGTCCACCTCAATGTCCTTTTCGACTCCGGCGTCCATAAGCAACTGATGCATCCGGCGGATACGTTCGGTTGACTTTTCGATATATTTTTGTCCGCCAAATCCCGGTTCTACGCTCATGATCAAAACCATATCTACCTGCCCCAGATAGGGCATGACCTCTTCTACCGGAGTGCCCGGCTTAATAGCCAGACCGGCTTTTGCGCCACAACTATGAATCTTTAAGAGTGTGGCATTGACATCTTCACAGGCTTCTAAATGTACGGTAACAATATCCGCACCGGATTTTATAAAATCTTCAACATAACGGATCGGATCTTTTACCATCAGATGAACATCAAAAATCAAATCCCCTATCTTGCGCAATGACTCCACAACGCACATACCAAAAGAAATAGATGGTACAAACATACCGTCCATCACATCAATATGAAGATACTGCGCACCTCCCTGCTTAACCTTATTTATCTGTTCTCCTAATATCGTACAATCCGCCGATAATATCGAGGGGGCCAATATATTCATTCTTTCTCGTCTCACTTTCATTATAAACCTATTCTGATGTATCATACCACTTTTCGACCACTACTGTAAACCCTTGGAATGCCGGATGTTTTTTTCGCATAGACTGAACAAAAGCAACTAACGGGTATTCCATTGAAAATGAGAAAAAAATTCCTCCTACTTTTGATTCCTTCTTTTCTACTTATTCTGTTCCTTTTTACGGCACTGATCCTGCACCGGGAAACTCCCTTTGAAGAGTATTGCAGTTCCCTGTTTACGGAAGAAGTAAAGGGAGATACCTTAAGTCTGCACTATACCCTTGCTTCTCCAAAAGATTTTCATATTGATGAGGCTCCCACCCTTCCTTTATACAGTCGTTCAAATGCTCTGTCAGACTACGCTTCTTCCAAAGATCAGTTAGATAAATTGCTATCTTTCTCAACGAAAGAACTCTCTGCGGATGAACAGTTTACGTTTACTCTCCTAAAACGGTTCTTCGACCAGAAACTGCGGGGGCAGGATTATTTCTATCTTCAAAGTGTTTTTTCCCCCTCCGGCGGAACGCAGATCCAGTTTCCGATCCTGATGGCAGAATACCCTTTTCGCAGCAAAGAAGATATTGAAGATTATCTGGAACTTCTTGCTCTTACACCCTCTTACTTTTCCGCCCTTTCGGATTTTGAAAAAGAAAAAACGCACAAAGGCTTCGGAATGCCGGACTACACCCTTAAAAAAGTGATTTCCCAATGCAATAGTCTGATCACAAGGGAATCTCTGGAAAAGAATGAACATTTTCTGATCTCAACTTTTTCCGAGCGTCTTCAAAATGCCGTTTCCGATAAAATCATTACCACAAAAGAAGCTTCCTCCTATACTTCAAAAAACAGACAATACCTTGCCACTTATTTTCTTCCCGCTTACGAAAATCTGTCCATTACACTATCCGGGCTTTGTGGCAAGGGGAAAAACGAAGAGGGGCTTTCGCATTTTGCGCAGGGAAAGGAGTATTACAAATGGCTTTTTTACTCCATTACCGGATCGGATGCGGACATTGAAAATGTGTATAAGAAACTGGCAAAAGACTATTATCAGTCCATGCAGGATTTGAAAAAAGATCTGCTTCTCTTTCAGGAAAACAATGCGCTAAACAGCGAAGAATTCTCCTATTTTCCGCTCTCTTCTTCACAGGATATGCTCTCCGATCTCAGAGAACGGATGAAGAGTGACTTCCCCTCTTCGGAACATGACGGGATCACTTCCCTGTCTGCGGATATAAAAACGGTCAGTCCCGCCTTAGAACCTTACACGGCACCGGCATATTATCTCCTTCCTCCACTGGATGACAATACGCAAAACTCCATCTATATCAACGAATCTTCCGTTCCGGACGGACTGCAGTTATATACCACCCTCGCTCACGAAGGCTATCCCGGTCACTTATACCAGACCACCTTTTTTCAGAATTACCGAAAAGAGCAGGATATCCCCTATGTCCGCGGCATTCTCAATTATGGCGGTTATGTGGAGGGCTGGGCATTGTATACAGAACTTCTTTCATATGATTATGCGGCCGGACTCTTAGTAGAGGACACCGGAAAAGAAGACTATCAGCTCCTTTTTGACATTTACAAAAAAGAACGTAAGGCATCCCTGTCCCTTTTAACTCTTTTGGATATTGGCATCCATTACTATGGCATGGATTATCCTCGCACCTGCGAACTGCTCGCCATGCATGGCATCACGGACGAATCCACAACACGGGAAATCTTTGAGTATATCGTGGAAGAACCCTGTAATTATCCGAAATACTACTGGGGATATCAGGAAATTCTGTCACTAAAAGAAACTGCGCAAAAGCAGATGGGGGAATATTACAGCGATTATGCCTTTCACCAATTCTTTTTAGAAAGCGGTCCATCCGACTTCACAACTCTGCGGGAAAAACTAACGGAGGAATAGCCAAAACTATTCCTCCTCTATCATACTGTCCAGATATCCTCTGTCCCAAAGCAAGATCTTTAGTTTTTTTGCCGCTTCCACTGCCGGCTTCGTAAAATACTGATTGGTCAGGACTGCGCCCACCATTCTGTCATAGTATTCTTTTCCTGCATACGCTTCCTGAACTGCCTTTACTCCGACAGGCGAAGTGTATGCCTTGCACTGGATCCCGTAGGTAACTCCATCCTTTTCTGCCAGCACATCAATTCCGTAATCTCCGCTTCCCTTTGTGACCACAACATCAACAAATCCTCGTCGCTTTAATAATTCCGCACAATAATATTCAAAATCGTGTCCTTCCATCTCATCGAGTTGTCTGATACGGTATTTTTTCCGGTAAGACCGGGTCAGATAAAAAATACCTCCGAACAGACCGATAATCGCGGCCAATCCCACGACCAGACCCATGATCAGGATAATGTTTGCCCGACTCATTTTTGACCCCCATTCCGAAAACTTCTTTATTTAGTGTTGATGAATCACCGATGACCAGTCGCTGATTCCCAAAATGCCTTTGGCAAATTCAGTTGCTTGCTTTGACTGCGCCGTATCAATATTTTTATAGACATTATACACCTGTTTTCTGGCCCCATTGGAATGAACCAGTCCAAAAGCAAGTCCCTGCGCTACCTCTTCCGGTGCATCCGTCTGTCTGTTCAGTAAAAATCCGTTGATATGGCTGTTGGCTTCTGCAATGTAATATGCATAGGCAACCGCTGCTGCCTGAACGCCCTCTCCGCCGGACGAGGAAGTAAATCCCTGCTCGCTCAAAAGAACATGACGGTGTTCTCCTTCAGCCGTTAAAAATTCATCCCGGCACAGGTAATCCGTAACCACATGTATGTTTTTCATATTGATCATTGCCGTGTCCACGCTGTCCACCGTCAGTTTTTTGTAATACGCACCCGTATTCCAGAACGCCGCATTGGTTAACGGAACCGGATACGGATGATAGGCTAACTGCCAGTCAATATTTCCTTTTTCCCGAATGATCGCATTAAAATGATCCAGAATATCCCTGGCATCATAATTTTGATTGTTGAGATTTCGATTCCAGGTCTGATCCAGCGGCATGTATACTTCTGCGGAAGCATTCACTGCTTTGATCGCATTGTAAAACACACGGTATGCCTGCGCATATTCTTTCGTGTAATTGTACACATCCGTATATTCCATATAATTCCATTCTTTTCTGGCATTGATCTCATTGGCAATGACCCAGTTAGAAATCGTTCCATGCCCGGTGCCGCTGTAACGTTCTGCCAAAAACGTTGCCATCGCTGCCATCGCATCCACGCCTGCTTCTTCCGCTCCGTTAAACATTACATAAGGTGCTGTGGAGCCGCTTCGTGCCTTCGGATGCACAAGTTCCGGGTATTCGTGGTTCATATCATTTAAAATGATCGCCGTGGTCCGAATTCCTTTTTTGGACAAATTTCCAAAAACAATGTCAAACTCTGCCACGGACTGTCCATCGATTGCATAAGTTTTTCCATTATAAGTGTAGTGAATGGTCGGATAATTCCCGCTTGTAGTCTGTCCCGTGATCTTGGACAACGGAATATTATAAGCTGCCTGTTTCACACCCAGATCCTCCAATTCGCCCGTGTGCAAACGGCTGGGGTCTACCAGAAGTCCCTTGATGGAAGAAGCTTGTGTATACACATTGTATTGTGCCACCGCCTCCGGGTTGGTAATATAATGGCTCTTGGAAATGATCCTGTATTTTCCATCCACCTTTGCTGCCACAACAAACTTCTTAAACATTCTGGAATTTGCCTGTTTGTTATTCAGATTCACATGAAAAGTAAATGCCGCCTTCGTTTTCTCAATCCGAAAAGTATCCGCCGGCTCCGCGCCATCAGCTATTGATGTCTCATACGTATTGAGTGGGAAAATATAAATGTCACCACTGTCACTTTTGGGAATGCCGGGGATCGTTCCTTTGATCTCTACCAGGGAAGGATTGTCTTCCATGATCAGACAACTTTCAATCGTTGCAAAAGTATCCTGATTTTCTGCGGTCAGTTCCATCTCTTCCAGCCAGAGATCCTCCCATGCCTGCTGCAAAAGATCCGTTGTTTTCATGCGCTCTCTGACCGTTTCCAGATATCGTTCCTTTTGATTCTTTTCCTTCTGTTTGCGCAGTGCTCTTGCTTCCTGCATCATTTTCATAGCTTCCGTCCTGCGCACCTGCTTCTGATGTGAAAAGAGCGCATACACTGCCACTCCCAGTATGACAACGACCGCAAGTGCAATCAATGAAATTTTGATTTTCCATTTTCCCGTTATTTTGGGTAAGGTATTTTTATGTGCAACTCGTTTTCTTTTTTTTCGTATGATCTTTTTCTTCTTTTTTTCTATCATTTTCTGTTTCTGCCTGCATAAATTTTACAAATACCCTTTGAGGTTATCATATGGCAAACATATTTGCAAACTTTTCCAATATCATTATCCCACTGCTCATCTTTTATGTGGTTGCCTACGGCATCGTATCGGGCAGCCATGTATACGATGATTTTATCAAAGGTGCCCGCGACGGACTGGCTACGGTGGTAAAAATAGTCCCAACACTGATTGCCCTGATGGTTGGTGTCGGGATACTGCGTTCTTCCGGTTTCCTGACCTTTTTAGGCGAGCAGATTCAAAAACTGCCGGGCGGAGAACTCCTTGCATCCGATCTGTACAGTCTCATTTTTATCAAGATTTTTTCCGGTTCCGCGGCAACCGGTCTGGTTTTGGATATCTTCAAAACATATGGACCCGATTCCTTCACCGGCATGATGGCATCCATACTCTGCAGCTGTACCGAAACGGTTTTCTATACTATGAGTATTTATTTTCTGACGGCAAAAGTGTCCAAAAGCCGCTGGACTCTTACCGGAGCCCTGCTCTGTACCTTCCTTGGTGTCATTGCAAGTTTCATACTAACTCTTTACATGGTCGGATAGCGTTATCCTTCTATTCATGCCCTTTTGTGATCCATGATCTTGCAAAATACAATGGCTGCAAATGTCGTGATAAAAGTAGCGATCAGACCGGGTGCGATCACTGCAGTAGGCATGACACTTCCATACTGGCTGCGATACGCGATCATATTCACCGGGATCAACTGCAACGAAGAGATATTCAGAATCAGAAACACACACATTTCATTGCTTGCCGACCGTTCTTTTTTGCCGCCCCTTTTGTATTCCGGATTTCCTCTTTCTTCTTCCAGGCGGGATAATTCTTCCATCGCCTTTAAACCCGCGGGTGTTGCCGCCCAGCCCAGCCCTAAGATATTCGCAATAAAATTCGTACTGATCGCCTCTCTGGACGGATGGTCCATCGGAATTCTGGGAAATAAGAAGGTAACAAGCGGACTGATTTTTTGGGTTAACAATTCAATTAACCCGCTTGTTTTTGCCACTTCCATAAGTCCCATCCACAGTGCCATGATGCCGCACATATTCAGGCACAGGCTGACGGCTTCTTTCGCAGAATCCAGTGCGCCATTGCTGACCGCTTCCATATTTCCCGTCAATACACCGTAAATGATCCCCGTCGCAATCATTCCTGCCCATAAATAATTTAACATAAAAAAACTTCCTTCTTTCATTTGTATACCTTATGAAAAAAGGAAGCCTTTCATGCCTCAACCGGATCCTCGCTCCGGTCATTTTATGTGTCGGTATTTATTTTTTATAATACTTTTGATAAGAATTCTTTTAATCGCTCATTCTGCGGATGATCAAAGAACTCCTTTGGTGTATTTTCTTCCTTGATCTGTCCTTCATCAATGAACATAACACGCGTTCCTACTTCTCTGGCAAATCCCATTTCATGCGTAACGATCGCCATCGTCATGCCGTCACGCGCAAGTTCGCGCATAACATTCAGAACCTCTCCAACCATTTCCGGGTCCAATGCCGATGTCGGCTCATCAAAAAGCATAACATCCGGATCCATACATAAAGAACGCACGATCGCAATTCGCTGTTTCTGTCCGCCGGATAACTGTGCCGGATATGCGTTTGCCTTTTCCTCCAGACCAACCCGCTTTAACAGTTCCATCGCCTTGCTTTCTGCTTCTTCCCTGGACTTCTTTAACACCTTGACCGGTGCCAGTGTCATGTTCTCAAGGATCGTTTTGTGCGGAAACAGATTAAAATGCTGGAATACCATCCCAATCTTCTGTCGATGAAGGTTGATATCGCTCTTCGGATCCGTAATATCCCGTCCTTCAAATAAAATCTGTCCGCCCGTCGGACGTTCCAAGAGATTCAGGGAACGCAAAAACGTGGACTTACCGGAACCGGAGGGACCCACGATTACCAAAACCTCTCCCTTGGAGATCGTCGTACTGATATGATCCAGTACATGTAATTTTCCAAAATCCTTACACAGATCCTTGATTTCAAATAAAATCGGTGCGTTATTATCTTGCATCCGTCCGCAACCTCCTCTCCAGTTTAGAAACACCTGCTGAGAGCAGGGATACGACTACCAGATAAATAAGGGCTGCTGCCAAAAGCGGCATCATCGGTTCGTAGGTCTGGCTTCGAATCACATTTGCGCCATGTGTGATATCCGTTAACGCAATGTAACCACAGATGGAGGTTTCTTTTAGCAAAGTGATAAATTCATTGGCAAGTGCCGGCAAAATATTCTTAAATGCCTGCGGTGCGATAATGTAAATCATCGTCTGCACATAATTGAATCCAAGGCTTCTTCCTGCTTCAAACTGTCCATTGTCAATGGACATAATGCCGGAACGGACAATCTCCGCCACATATGCACCGGAATTAATACCGAAGGTCAAAATAGCAACAAAACGTTTGCTGATATCCGGGCTGGTAAATACGATGTAGTACATGATCAGTAACTGGATCATGGCCGGTGTTCCCCGGATCACAGTCAGATACACTTTACACACTGCGTCTAAAATACGGACAATCAGTGGATTTTTATCATTTTTATCCGCTGTGGAACGTACAACAGCTACCAGAAATCCCAACACTGTACCTAACAGGATCGCAAATATCGTTACGATAAAAGTGGTTCCCAAACCTTCCGTAATATAACGCCAACGATTATCCTCTATAAAGTTAAGTATAAACTTTGCTTTAAAATCTGCCAAAACCGTAACCTCTATTTCTTAAAAAAAGTTTTATTCTGCGCTCTTACGTACTACGATAACCTGTGTTGCCGTAGTATAGGACTCTGTAAAATCAATACTCTTTAAACGATCCTCGGTAACCGTAAGACCTGCCACACCAATATCGGCTTTTCCGCTTGTAACGGCATTGATGATGGAATCAAATTCCATATCTTCGATCTTTAATTCCATTCCTAATTTATCCGCTACCGCCTGTGCCATCTCTGCATCAATACCAACGATCTTCTGGTCTTTGTAGAATTCATAAGGCTCAAAAGCTGCATTGGTAGCCATTGTCAATGTACCATTAGAGCGGTCAATTCCTTCCGGAGAAACATAAGGACAGGTTCCCTTTGTGTCATCCCCGATATAGTTGGATGTGATCATATCCAATGTTCCTTCTGCTTTTAACTCTGCAAGTGCTGCATTTATCTTTTCCGTCAGCTCCGTATTGTCCTTGGAAACACAGATTGCATACTCTTCCAATGCGAACTCTTCATCCAGAATCTCTAAATCTGCATTCTTTTCACAGAAAGCAATTGCCGGCTGCTCATCAATGATTACGCAATCAACTTTACCCTGCTTTAATGCCTGAATCGCATCAGCGCCTTTGTTATAACGCTCGATTGTAGAACCTTCTGCTTCATAATCGCTTGCATAAATATCACCGGTTGTACCTAACTGAACGCCAATGGATTTGCCAGGAAGATCATCCACGGAAAATACCGTGTTGGCTACCGTCTGACTATTGCCACCACATGCGGTTAATGACATTACCATGGCACCCATAAGAATAAAGGAAACTAATTTCTTCATAATAACTCCTCCTATTATTTATAATTGATTAATTGTTCAATAGACATATTCTAGCATATTTCCTTTTAAATACAAGGAAAAACCCCGATTTTTTTATAATATCGAGGTTTTTTTCTCATGTGCAAGGGTTACCCGGAACTATTTTAATAAATATTGATATACTTCCCGTTTGGAAATTCCCCTGTCTTTTGCCACAAGCCGCATTGCTTCTTTATGGTCGATTCCCTGATCTTCGTATCGTTGCATATGCTCTTCGATGGTCATTTCCGAAAAGACTTCCTGTTTTTCTTCCTGCACCTGTTGAAAACTTTTTCCCTCCAGCACCAAAACATATTCGCCTCTCGGTTCATGTTCCTCATAATAACGGATCGCATTTTCCAGGGTGGTCGGAAATATGGTTTCAAATTTCTTAGTCAGTTCCCTGCATAAGGTGATCTTCCGTTCTCCAACCGTATGATAGAGTTCCCGGATGGTTGCTTTCAGGTGATGGGGTGCCTCATATAAAATGATCGTTCTGGTCTCGTTTTTTAATTCATCGAGGATCCTTTTTCTGTCTTTTTTATCCGGTGGCAAAAAACCTTCAAAGCAGAAACGTCTCGTGGAAAGTCCCGATAATGTAAGCGCCGTAATCAATGCCGCCGGTCCCGGCAGGGATGTTACGGTAATACCTGCCTCGTGGCACATTTTAACCAACACCTCTCCCGGATCCGAAATTGCAGGAGTGCCTGCATCCGTAATAAGTGCAATATTCTGTCCGGTTTTTAACTTTTCGATCAATGTGTAGGCTTTTTCGACTTTATTGTATTCGTGATAACTGGTCATCGGTGTCTGAATCTGAAAATGCGTCATCAGTTTCAGACTATTGCGTGTATCCTCCGCAGCGATCAGATCCACTTCCCGCAAAGTATCCAGTACTCTGGGGGTCATATCCTGTAGATTTCCTATGGGAGTAGCACACAAATATAGGGTTCCTGCCATGTTTTACCTCCGATCAACATCGTTAATCTGCTTAGTACCCATATACATCATAGATTTCCGGTGTATAAACACCGGGTTTTTCATATACAATTAGGGGTTTTTCCACTTCCAAACGGGATTTTCCCCCTCTGACAGCTTCTATCAGAACCATATTGGGTTCTTTATCGATGTATGGATATACCAGACGCATACGTTTTGGTTCGAGTTTATATTTTACAAGTGTTGTCATGATCTCTGCCAGCCGGAACGGTCGGTGAACCATATAGAAATGTCCGCCCGGTACCAGTAAAGCAGCTGCATTCTCTACAACATCTTCCAGTGTACACAGGATCTCATGGCGTGCGATCGCCTTCTCACCATGTGGATTCACAAGCCCGTGCTGCCCGATCATATAGGGCGGATTGGAAGTAATGACTTCAAAAGAAGATTTGGGAAACAATTCTTTTGCTGATTTGATGTCCCCTGTCACAACGGTGATCTTATCTTCCAGATCATTCAACGCCACACTGCGTCTTGCCATATCTGCACTTTCCGGTTGGATTTCCAATGCTGTAAGATGTTCTGCTTCGGTTTTTGCTTCCATTAAAATGGGGATAATACCCGTTCCGGTTCCCATGTCAAGCACATGATCATTTTTTCCGGCAGTGGCAAATCCCGAAAGAAGAACCGCATCCATACCAAAACAAAAACGGTCCGGATCCTGTATGATCCGGTAACCGTTTCTTTGTAAATCGTCTATCCGTTCGTTTTCTTTTACCAATACCTGCATGTATTAATCATCCAGAGAAGCCGTTTTATCCTGTTTTTCCAACTTCTCCAACTCCTTCATTTCTTCTGCGGAAAGTTTGATCTTTTCTTTTTTATGTCTCTTCTTAAAACGAAGTTCCTCAACAGGGTATTCCTTCAGTTCTTTTTCATCCCCGTTTTCTATAAGAACCTTCACCAACTGACGAAGGATATTCACATTCTGTACTTCACCCTTCTGACCATCCTTAGTCGTAACCTGATCTCCTACATTGGGCAGCTTACGGTTCAGTTCTTCATAAGTATCTTCTTCATGCTTTAAGCAGCACATCAGTCGTCCGCATACCCCGGAAATCTTTGTTGGATTCAGGGAAAGATTCTGTTCCTTTGCCATCTTAATCGATACCGGAATAAATTCGGATAAGTGTGTATGACAGCACAGAGGTCTGCCACAGATACCGATTCCGCCCAGGATCTTTGTCTCATCACGGACACCTATCTGGCGCAGTTCGATTCTTGTCTTAAATACTGCCGCGAGGTCTTTTACCAGTTCACGGAAATCAATTCGTCCGTCTGCCGTAAAATAGAACAATACTTTATTGTTATCAAATGTATATTCCGCATCAATCAGTTTCATGGCAAGACCATGTTTACGGATCTTTTCCAAACAGATCTTGAAGGCTTCTTTTTCTTTGTTGCGATTTGCCTCTTCCTGTTCAATATCCTTTTGCGTAGCAATACGAAGCACCGGCTTCAACGGCTGAACTACTTTATTGTCCTCCACTTCCCGGGGATCTCCCACCACGGTTCCAAACTCAATTCCTCTTGCCGTCTCTACAATTACGTGGTCCCCTCTTTTTACATCGTATGTAAGTGGATTAAAAAAATACACCTTACCTGCCGTTCTGAAACGGACACCTATAACCTTTGTCATCTATATACCTCACATAAAACAAATATTTCAGCACTTACAGGCTGTACTCTGTAAACTGCTAATTTTCTTTAATCGTCAGCAAAAGAAGTTCCATCGTCAGATCAAAATTAACATTGGCGGATAATCTTCTCTTTGCATTATCCAATGCCTTGATAATGTTTTCGATTCCTTCATACGTGCTCTCTGCTGCCGCCTTTTTAATATACTGTATTTCATCCTTAAAAATCAAGTGATTCACATCCTTCGTTGCCTTAAACAAAAGAGCATCCCGGTACCAGATCGCCAATATATCCAGATAATCATTGATTTCTAATTTGTACTCTCCCATTTTTTTGATTGCTTTGGTAATCTCATGGACTTCCATTTCATTAATATATTTGAGTAATGTAATGGCTTCCTCTTTAATATTATCAAAGTCCTCACTGGAAGCAAGCATTCTTGCTTTTCCTAAATTGCCGCGTGCAAATGCTGCACACACAGCTGCCTTATAGTCCGGTATGTGGTATTCCCGCATCAGATATTCCTGTACCAGAGAATCCTTTACCGGTTTCATCGTCAGAACAATACAACGGCTTACGATCGTCTCTAAAAAAGTCTCAATATTGGTTGTAAGCAGAATGATTACCGCATATTCGGGCGGTTCTTCCAATGTTTTTAAAAGTGCATTCTGTGCCGCCACATTCATCTTTTCTGCTTCATTTATAATATAGATCTTTTTAGGCCCCTTATATGGTTTGATCACAATATCGCCGTTTACCTGCCTGCGGATATCATCCACCCCGATAATATTGGGTTTTTCATGGGAAACCCGGATAATGTCCGGATGATTCTTACCGGCTGCCTGTTTGCAGGATGCGCACTCCCCACAGGGGTCTGTGCCCTGTTTCTCGCATTGTAGTGTCATGGCAAAAAGGTTGGCAATAAACTCCTTCCCACTGCTTTTCTCACCATGGATAATGTATGCATGTGAAGTTTTTCCTGCCTCTATTGCACCTTGTAAGTGCTCCTTTATCATATCCTGCCCTATGATATCTGAAAAAGATGGCATAAGCACTTCCTCCTATCAGGTAAAAATATCCAGCAACAGGCCTCGGATCTCTCCAATCTTAGCAAGGATGGAAAGGTTGTCCTGTTCGTCTTTCACTAATTCCTGCGCCAGTTCATCCAGATTTTGGTCGATCAGTCGTATAATACCATATACTCTGTGACGGCCTTTCCGATCCAGGAAATTCTCTCTTGAAAACTCATGGGAGCGTCCCACAACTTCATTTAAAAATTCCTTAATCAGACCGCGGTAACGTTTCATATCCTTTACATCACGATGTTTTGACAACTTTTCTCCCTGCATCGTAATCTGTTCCATCATAGCAGTCAGTCTTTCCTGAAGCTGAGCCTCTTCTATATGGCTGACAAGCGTAAATTTAAAAGAACCATCCGTTGGAGTCTGTTGTTGTGTATGCTCCACCGGCTGTGCCTGTAACAACTGGTTTACTTTCATATCCATGCCCGTCACCTCCCTTTGTATGAAACGTGTCTATTTACTATATCGGCTTTTTACTCTACTTCAACCACACGAATCATATTCGTTCTGCCGGAAATTCCAAGAGGAACCCCTGCTGTAATAACCACTACATCACCTTTGTTGATATATCCGGCTTCTAAACTCTCTCTTACCGCTGCATTGAACAAATCCTCGGTTGTATCTTCTTTTTTTACATGAAGTGGCTTCACACCCCATAATAAATTCGTCTGGCGGCATACCTGTGGTTCAATGGAACAGCTGATAATCGGGCAGGTAGGCTTATAACGCGCCAGCATTTCTGCCGTGAATCCGGACATCGTAACCGTAATAATGGCTGCTGCATGAATATCCATTGCCGTTGTACAGGTAGCATGGGAAATGGCATCCGTGATGCTGTTTTCCTTCGTGGACTCCATACGCTGGAATCGATTTTCATAATCAATATCTGACTCGGCACGTTCTGCAATTCTTGCCATTGTGCTTACGGCTTCAATCGGATATGCACCGTTTGCCGTTTCACCGGAAAGCATGATTGCTGTCGTTCCGTCATAGATGGCATTGGCAACATCCGTTGCTTCCGCTCTTGTCGGTCTCGGATTTTTGGTCATGGACTCCAACATCTGGGTTGCTGTAATAACCTGTTTGCCCATTGCTACAGCCTTTTTGATCATCTTTTTCTGAATAACCGGAACCTCTTCTAAGGGAATCTCCACTCCCATATCACCGCGGGCTACCATGATACCATCGGATACCTCTAAAATTTCTTCCAAATTACGGATACCCTGCATGTTTTCGATTTTCGCTATAATCTTCGTCTTGGCACCATGCTCGTCCATAATCTTGCGTACTTCTAAAATATCATCCTTACAACGCACAAAGGACGCTGCAAGAAAATCAAATCCCATTTTGATGCCAAATAAAATATCCTCTCTGTCCACATCGCTGATAAAAGGCATGGTCAGATTCGCTCCCGGCACATTTACACCCTTTTTATTGGATACAAACCCACCATTGATAACCGTGCAGACTATATCCGTATCGGTTACTTCTTTTACCTTTAATTCAATCAGGCCATCATCAATCAGAATCGCCATTCCTTCCTTAACATCCTTCGGAAGATTTTTATAAGAAATGGAAACTCTGTCTTTTGATCCTGTAATTTCCTCCGTTGTCAGTGTAAATACCTGACCGGCTTTTAATTCTTCTTTCCCATTTGCAAAATCACGAAGCCGGATCTCCGGTCCCTTTGTATCCTGTAAAATGGCAATTGACTTTTTCATTTCTTTTGCCGCATCACGTATCATGCGAAATTTGTTTGTCTGCTCCTCATAGGAACCATGTGAAAAATTAAGACGCGCCACATCCATTCCTGCCCCGATCAGTTCTCTGATGATCTCCGGTTTCTGCGAAGATGGTCCAATTGTACAGATAATTTTCGTTCTTTTCATATTTTCTCCTTATATATAAAATAATAAATAATTTTCTATTTGTCACAACATACCCATATCGTACCCTCTATTATACCTTGTACATGCATTTTTTTGAAAAGGTAATCCTGTATAAGATGAATATGCCCCGCTGTAATACGTTCTCCCGGTATCAATAATGGAATCCCCGGCGGATAAAGGTTTACATAATCCGTTGTAATCCTCCCTTCCGCATTATGGAGAGGAATGGCTTCCTTTCGGATGGAACGTATTTCCGATAAAGAATATACCACATCTTCCGGTTCTGTTATTCCCGTAAATACATTCTTTACCGTTTCTAAACCTTCCTTTGGTTCGGGAATTTCCTTATCTATTTCTGCCAACGCTTTTTCTAAACGATCAAAGCCTTCTTTCGTATCACAAAAAGTAAGAATCCCCAGCACATAACTGTCCGCTGCCATTTCCACCTGTATATGATACTTCTTTAACAGTTTCTCCTGCAATTTTCTTCCGGTCAGCTCCGTCCCTTTTACGGATATCACAAGTTTGCAAGGATCGTTCCCCGTAAAGATCCGGATCCGTTTCAGTCCATCCATTTTTTTTAGAAAATCTTTGCGGATCTTAAAAAACTCGTCCCACAAATGACTGCCTTCTTTTTCCAGCAATGCCATGCAATAATCCATGCCCGCCAAAAAAAGATAGGAAGGAGAACTGGTCTGATAGTAGCCGATATATTCACGGATACTCTCCGTATCGGCATACCCCTTTTTCATATGAAGTAACGCAGTCTGGGTAAAAGAGGGAAGTGTTTTGTGCATACTCTGAATCACTACATCCGCCCCGGATACAATTGCGCTCTCCGGAAATCGGTCGTCAAACGGAAAATGTGCTCCATGTGCCTCGTCTACAATAAGGGGAATCCCCGCTTCGTGAGCAATACCGGCAATTTCTTTTACCGGTGAAACAATCCCGTCATAAGTAGGTGATGTGATTACAATCGCTTTTATACCCGGATTCTGACGAATTTTATCCTTAACCTCTTTAGGTCGGATGGCACCGATGAGATCCCAATCTTCTATATATTCCGGATGTAAATATTCCGTCTGCAATTGTCGCAACTCTATTGCATGAAATACGGACTTATGACAATTGCGCGCTACCAGTATACAGTCCCCGGGCTTTGTTACCCCTGTTATGGCTGCTAAAATACCCACGGTACTTCCGTTTACAAGGAAAAATGTTTCCTCCGCTTTGCAGACCCTTGCCGCCCGCCGCATGGCATCCTGCAAAAAACCTTCTGCTTCATAGAGATTATCATATCCCTCTATTTCTGTGATATCCACTCCAAATGGATTATTTACTCCGGGCAAAACAAAGTTGCGTTTATGTCCCGGCATATGGAGGGGATATTCATCCGAATCCCTTAGTTTTTGTAAATATTCCAGTATATCTGACACTTTGTTTCTCCGGTTCTGTTTCTCTATTCCAAAAATCAGGCTGTATAAAACTTCTCCAGCACTTAATTGTACCATTTTTTCCTTGAGAAAAATAGTCCTACTTTAGTTTCGAATAATGGGAAACATAACCTTTTCGATCCTTCCATGCACTGTATAACGGTAACGGAGGTACTTTGTTTATTTTTGTTTCCTTCATTTTGTATGCAAAATACGATGCCATACTTGCTTTTTCCAAAACGATACCGACTGCCTGCGCTTCGCTCTCATCCACTCCTGTGCATACGGCACCCACACCTTTTATCAGCACTGCATTTCTCTTTTCCAATGCCTTTAATAATTCACTTGTGTTTGCATCGGGTCGAATGCATTTCACATCCGTTCCTGCAATCTGAGCCACGTCATCCAGATAAGGCCTTTGTCTTTTTCCATACTTGCTGACCGCAAGTATAAAGGGAGTCTGCACAAGATTTACCGCTCTTGATCCGTATTTTCTTTCCAGAATCCCCTTTAAGGCATCATCTATCTCATAATTACCCGGCTCTTCTGTCGGATTCGGGATGTCGCATTTTTCCTCATAGGCACACTGACACACTTTTTCCAAAATATCTGCCACCCGGAATGCTTCTTCGTATTCCTTTCCCATGCAAAGGGCTCCGTGGTATTTCATCAAAACGGCTTTGCATCTTTCATACAATTGCAGTTGTTCCTGTATTCCCATCACTAGTTTTTTGCTTGCATACATTCCATATTTCGCGCAGGGAATCCTGTCTGATAAAACCACTCTGTCTTCTTCGCTTTCTACCGATACCGGTTCTCCCAAAATACTTAATGCAGAAGCATAATTCTGATGTGTATGTATCACAAAATTTACCTGAGGACGCATCTTGTATACTATCGCATGTACTCCTTTTTCACCGGAGGGTTTACCTTTTCCTTCATACGAACCATCTTCTATATTTACTATTACAATATCTTCTTTAGTCAGCGTGTCGTATGACCTGCCGCTTGGCGTAATCACAAACTGATGGTCCGAAATGCGTGCACTGATATTACCCCATGTACGTGCCACCAGTCCTGCTTCTACCAGCGCATGTCCTGCTTTTATTACAAATTGTTTTGCTTCTTCAATTGAATATGTCATATACTCTCTCTATCTCTCGCTACTACCTGAACGTGTATGATGATAAGCTTCGATTACCGATGTGATATTTTCCTGTATGATTTCAATTCACGTAACGCTTCCCCTGATAATGGGAACAGGGCAATCATATTGAAAATCGTCATCAGTCCAATTCCAATATCCCCAAGATCCCAGACAAATGTATAGGAAGCCAGACCTCCGATAAATAGCATGATAAGCGCAAATATTTTGTAGATCGTCTGTGATCTCCAGCCGTCTCCCCAAATATAGGACACATTGGAACGAGCATAAAACAATACACCAAGAAATGTGGAAAAACTAAACAAAAACAGAATTACCGCAATAAAAATAATACCAAATGTTCCGAAATGATAGTCCATTGCTGCCTGTAATAAAGGCATTCCTTCCAATCCGGAAGATATGCTCTCAGGTGTTAACAATATAATCATGGCTGTACAGGTACAGATTATGATGGTATCTATAAACACACCAAACGCCTGAAGAAGTCCTGCTTTTGCCGGCTGATCCACATCTGCTGCAGCAGCTGCGCAAGGTGCGGAACCCGATCCTGCTTCATTTGAAAACAAACCTCTTTTTGCACCATTCATAATGACGGCACCCATTCCGCCTGCCACCGCCTGACGCAGTCCAAATGCTTCCGTAAAAATTCTTGTCATTACCTCCGGCAACTGACCAATATTCATAATAATCACAAAGATTGTAAAAACAAAGTACAATCCGGCCATAATAGGCACCATAATATCAAGCACCTTTACCGTGGCATGTTTTCTTAATACAATCACAGCAGAAATCGCCACCAAAACAATGGTTGTATAAAGAGGGGGAATGTGAAAAGCTGTTTCAAAAGCAGATGACACGGAATTGCCGATCACCTGACTAATCCCACCCCAGCAAAGGAGACCGGAAAGCGCAAATAAAACAGCAATAACAGAGTACTTCTTTTCGGAACTTTCCTTTACAAACAAAGCATGAATGTAATAAGCAGGTCCTCCCTTATATCCGCCATACAACGGATCTTTCTTTTTATACAACTGTGCAAGGGTTGCTTCAATAAATGCCGTGGAAGAACCCAGAACGGCAATTAACCACATCCAGAAAACTGCACCTGCTCCACCGGCAGAAATTGCTGCCACAACACCAACCAGATTGCCCATACCCACTCTCGTAGCCGTTGACACCACCAATGCCTGGAAACCACTCAATGAATGTTTATCATCACTATTCTTCTTTTCCATGGTGATACGAATCATTTCCGGGAAATACCGAAACAGTACAAATCCGGTCTTTATACTAAAATAGAGTCCTGAGGGAACCAAAATAATTACCAGTACGGACAGTCCAAGAGAACCACCACCCGGTAAGGGAATTGTAATAAGATCACCCCATAAGAAATTGTAGAAAACGGATATACATTGCTTAATAATGTCCATATATCTTCCCCCTGTTAAATAAAAATAAAACCCTAGTATTTACTAGGGCTTGCGTGAAGCACGGGGGATTCGAACCCCCGACAACCTGATTAAAAGTCAGGTGCTCTAC